>JAMCRM010000259.1 GCA_023380575.1 Acidobacteriota bacterium
GGCTTGAGGAGTTGGCGAAGAAGAAGGACGTGATCGCCATCGGCCCGGGCTTGGGCACGCATGCGGATACGGTTGCCGCTGTCCGCCACGCCGTGGAACGGTTCCCGCAACCCATGGTGGTGGATGCGGACGGGCTGAACGCGCTGGCAGCCGGCGCCTGGTCCGCGGGCAACGGTATTCGCGTGCTGACACCCCACCCGGGAGAGATGTCGCGCCTCACCGGGAAATCGATTGCCAATATTGAAGCGGACCGCGTGCTGGCCGCGCGCACCTTCGCCATGGATAAGCAGGTGTATCTGGTGCTCAAGGGCTTTCGCACCCTGGTGGCATTCCCCGATGGCCGCGTGTCGGTGAATCCGACGGGCACTCCCGCGCTGGCCACCGGAGGCGCCGGCGACATCCTCACCGGCCTCATCGCGGGCTTCCTGGGGCAATTTCCGGAAGAGGCCGAGGCCGCCATTATCGCCGCCGTCTACCTGCACGGCCTGGCGGGCGAGCTGGGCGCGGCCGAAATCGGCGAGAAGTCCTTCATTGCCACCGATATTCTGGCGTGGCTTCCCGACGCCATGGAGAATTGTGCCAACCTACCGGACCGCTTCTGAGGAGGAAACCATTGCCTTGGGGGAGCGCCTGGCAAAGGAGTTCCCCACCCGTGCGGCCGTGCTCCTGATCGGCGACCTGGGAGCGGGCAAAACCACCCTGGCCAAAGGCATTGTGCAAGGCCTGGGCGCGGCATCCGGGGAGGAAGTGGCCAGCCCCACCTTCACCCTCATCCACGAATATAGCGGGTGCGGCCGTTTGGTCTACCATGTCGATCTCTACCGGCTCGAAGAAGCGCGCGAGGTGGAATCGCTGGGGCTCGAGGAGTTGTTCGAGCGCGAGGCGGTGGTGCTGATCGAGTGGGGGGAGCGCTTCCCGCAACTGCTGCCGGCAACCCGCACCGAGATCCGCATCGACGCCCTCGGGGACGAGGAGCGATCCATTATCGTCAACCAACTACAACCATGAACAGACAACCTTGGGCGCTCGTTCTGGGCGCCAGCAGCGGGTTCGGCGCCGCCACGGCGCTGGAACTGGCCCGCCACGGCATGAACATCTTCGGGGTTCACCTGGACCGCCGCGAGACGATCCCCAACGTGGAGGCGCTGGGAGAGCGCATCCACGGCCTGGGACGCGAGGCGATTTTTTTCAACGGCAACGCCGCCGACGAGCAGAAACGCCGCGATTTCATGGCCGCCATCACCGCGCGGCTCACCCGCGAGGACGCCCCGGGCGGCGTGCGCGTGGTGCTCCATTCGCTGGCGTTCGGCGCCTTAAAACCGCTGGTGGGAAATGGCGCCGTAACCAGCAAGCAACTCGAACTCACCCTCAACGTGATGGGCAACTCGCTGGTCTACTGGGTGCAGGACCTGTTTGCCGCCAGTTTGCTGGAGCGCGGCGGGCGCATCTTCGCCATGACCAGCGGCGGAGGGGAGAAGGCCATTCCGCTGTATGGGCCGGTGGGCGCCGCCAAGGCGCTACTGGAAGCGCACATCCGGCAGCTTGCGCTGGAACTGGCGCCGCACGGTATTACGGCCAATGCCATCCTGGCCGGAGTCACGGAAACCCCGGCCCTGCGCGCCATCCCGGGGCATGAGCGGCTGGCGGAATTCGCACGCGTTCGCAATCCCCACGGCCGGCTCACCGCGCCCGAGGACGTGGCCCGCGCCATTGCCGTTTTCGCCCATTCCGATACCTACTGGGTAACCGGCAATACCATCCGGGTAGACGGCGGCGAGGGAACCGTGGGCTAACCGCCGGGAACGGGCGGTATGATGAGGCTAACGAGGGGGGAAGATGGGAAGTGAGAATCAGCCTCTGAACACCACCACGAACCAACAGCAGGAACTTCCGCCCACCATGCGCCAGGACCTGGAAAAGGAACGGCAGACCTCCGCACGCCTGCTGAATGACCCTGGCCACGGCACTCTATAAATCCGCCAGTCACGTAACCGGCCGCGCCGCCTCGGCCGCGCGCCGCACCGGGCATGCGGCACAATACGTGCAGGAGCATTATGTGAGGGATGTGGCTACCGGGCTGGGGCGCTTTATAAGACGTCATCCCACTCCTTCGCTGATCGCGGCTGTCTTGACTGGCTACGCGGTCGGACGCGCGCTCCGGCGCCGGTGAGTTCCTCAGGGGAGGAAAGATGGCGGATCGTATTGTCGAAATCGGGCCGAACAGCCCCGGCCAGCGCTCAACGGCGGAAATCGTACAAAAAATCGTGCAGGATTTTCAGGAAATTGTCCGTTCGGAAATTCAGTTGGCAAAGACCGAACTGACCGAACGTGGCAAACAGGCCGGCAAGGCGGCAGGCGTTCTGGGAGGCGGGCTGGTGCTGTGCGCTTTCGCCGGCGGGTTGGTGATCATCGCCGGCGTGGCCGCCATGGCTCTGGTCATGCCGGTTTGGCTGGCCTGCCTGCTGATGGCGGTTTTCCTGCTGATTGTGGGCGGTGGCATGGCCATCGTGGGGCAGCAGCGCCTCAAGCAGACCAGCATCAAGCCGGAAAAGACCATCCAGAGCGTGAAGGGTGATGTTCAATGGCTCAAACAACAGACGAGATAAGGCGCAGCATCGAAGCGCAACGCGGGCAACTGGCCCAGGATATTAACGAACTGGAGTTCCGCGTCAGAGACACCATGGATTGGCGCAGCCAGTTCCGCAAACACACAGGGCTCCTGTTAGGTCTGGCTTTCGGCGGCGGCGTGGCCCTGGCTCTCATGACGGGCGGTCCCCGCGATCACCATTCGACGGGGCTCTGATATTCTGGAGGTTTGCCACAACCAGCACAGAATCAGGAAGCACCCGCCCCGCCGCGGGTTTCGGTAATTGTGGTTTCGCACAACCGGGCAGCGCTGCTCCGCCGCTGTTTGGAGGCGCTCGAAGCTTCCGAAAGTCGGGATACGCTGCAGATCGTGGTGGTGGACAACGGCTCCGTGGACGGCAGCGCACGGTTGGAAAGCGAGTTCCCGAACATCCGGTTCATGCGCCTGCCGCGCAATTTCGGCCTGACCAAAGCCCTGAACATCGGCATCCGGGCGGCCAGCGCGGACTACCTGTTTCTGCTGCATGACGACACCGAAGTGCGGCCGGAAACGGTTTGCGTGCTGGCCGAGGCGCTGGATAACCAGCCCGAGGCAGGCGCGGTGTGCCCCTTGCTGGTGGATGAAGCGGGCAGGCCTGCCCCGCAGGTTGGAACCCTGCCGCCCGATGGCATGTGGCAAGCGGCCGACCCCGCGGGCGGTCTTGTAGAGGTGAATTACGCCAAGGGCGCGGCATTCATGTTCCGCAGCTTTTTCTTCCGGGCTGTGCGCCTGATTGACGAGCGCTACGGGCAGTTCGGCGGCGATGCCGAGCTGTCTTTTCAGATCCGTCGCGCCGGCAAAAAGATCCTGATCGTTGCCTCGACGGCCGCCCTACACCACGGCAGGGAGGAGACTTCTCCGCTGCGGGAGGCGGACTTCCGTCTTGGCGTGGCGCTCTATACCAGAAAGCGGTTCGGCCTCGTGCGTGGGCTTTCCGCCCGGCTGGGCGCGATTTTCAGCACGCTGTTCCGGTTTCAGATCCAACAGTTCCTGGACCTTATCTCCGGGCAGAAGATTGATGGTACCCAAAGTTAGCCTGTGATTCTCCGCCCGGTTCCGGTATGATGTGCCCATGGAGGCCTTAATCTGGATCCTACTGCCGGGGTTTGTGGCCGTAGGGTCGGGGCTGCTCGTCTGGTTCATCATGCAATCGCGCATGGAAGTGCTGGTTGCAAAGGAACGGGAAGCCTTGGCCGAGGCCCGCGGCGCGCTCGACGCGCAGAAGAAGACCATGGAGGAATCGCTGAAGGGCGCCGAGGAAACCGGCCGGCACAAAGCCCTCGACGATTTCATGCAGGACATCCGCATCGAGCAGCGCCATTACATCCGCCAAAACAAGCTTCTCTTTTTGCACCGGAAAAGTCTGGTACTCGAAGAGCGTATTTTCTTCCGCAACCTGCCGCTCTCGAACTGGATCGAGCATG
>JAMCRM010000260.1:0-902 GCA_023380575.1 Acidobacteriota bacterium
GGCGGCTTCCCCGCCCATGCCGTCCACTACCGCATAGATGCCGCGCTCGGGGTCGAGCACGTAACGATCTTCGTTGTTGGTCCGCTTGCGGCCCACGTCGCTGGCAGCGGCGGCTCGGAACCTGGCGGCTACCGGCATCTAGCCGCGCCTCCGGATCACCTGGAAATAACAGAACGTAGCCGCGAATACGACCAGCGCGGCGAGAAATATGAAACGCTCGTGAAACAACGTGGTCAACGCGCCTCCTGCTCGAAATCGAGGGAAACCACGCCGGCCAGGACGATGCGCGCCTTCTCCGGCAGGGGAGTTTCCACGTTGGTATCCTTCTGCTCGCCGTTGACCGTTTCCACACTGGAAGGGACGGCCTTGCCGTTTACGGTGGTGCCGAACTGGCTCACGTCCTTCACGTAGAAGCGCCCGGAAACCGGGTCGCGCCTGAGACGGCAGTGCTCGCGGGAGACATCCGTGGCGGTGTCCAGTTTCAGGTCCACCCAGTAGGCCTTGCCTCCGCGGCCGATGACCACTTGGTTGGTGGTCACGGCAAATTCGTGGGTTCCGCTGTCATCGTCGTAGCGGATGCGCGCGTAGGCCGAGCCGGCCGCCGCGGGCGCGGCCTGCTCGCGGGTGGATTGGCGCCCGGAGGCTTCCCGTTTGGTGATGCGCTGCGTCATGGCGCCCACGCCATACTCGGGCTTGGATGCGGCGCCCAGTTCCGAATAGATCTCGATATCGCCGCGCTGGAGCTTCCCTTCCACGTCCGGGTAGAACTCGACAGTCCAATCCTCCGGCAGGATCTTGTATTGCGTGCGCGGCGCATTGCCTGCCAGGCGCTGGAAAAAACCCGGCTTGGTGTTCCACTGCTTGAGCTTCTCGGCCAATGCGAAAGGCAATTTAAAGAACTG
>JAMCRM010000260.1:942-7059 GCA_023380575.1 Acidobacteriota bacterium
ACCCGCCGGATTGCGGCGGAGAGGAACGGCACCGCCGGTCGAATCGGCTCGTAGTCTTCCGAATGCAAATAGACGCGGAAGACCGCGGGCACCAGGGTGGTATAGCGAATCTGGAACAGGCCCGCCTCCAGGTTGCGGATAATCTCGGAGAGAATGTCTTCACCCGTGACGCGCGGTTCGGCGGCTGGAGTGTGTTCCGGCATTTACAGGTTCTCTCTCCATTGTAAATGCAGGGGGACTATTGCGGACGCAGCCGGCTTCTTGCCCCTACTGCTCGAGCAGGCTCATCTGGCGGTCATCGACTAAATCGGGTTTGCGCGACGCGAGGTCGTCGAAATGGGGATCGAAACGGCGGATCAACCCGTTGAGCCGGATGGCGGTCTCCCAGATATCCATCAGGAGCTTACAGCGGGCGCACTGGCCCTTGATGCCTTCCCGGCCGTCCACGGCGGGATTGTAGCGCTTGTGTTTGGCGCAGCGGCCCGAGAAGCGCCGGGTGCGAATCTTCATTGTGCCAACCCTTACAGTGTCGCGCCTTATGGCCTGCTGGACAATGGTATTCGCATCGCATAAGCTCGAAAAAACCATGACTCCGAAGCTGATTTCGGCCGTTCTCGCGCTCGCGGGCGTCGTCTGACCGGACCCAGGCTTCGCCAGGCGTGTTTACGGCTTCTGGGATGGCGGGCGAACCTTTCCCGTGCGCGTGCTGGCCACGAAGCCGGGAACCTGGATGTGGGTGAACGCTTCCGCCGGCTCCCACGGATGACGATTGGGCGCTCAGCCTGGTGCGGCGGTAGCTAGTGTCCTGAATCTGAAATTCACTGCATAAATCCGGCCGCGGATGGAGGGTGGACTTCTAAAGCCCCGCGCGGGATGAATCCCGCCCTCCACTTGAGTTTGTCTGCGGACTTCAGAATCAGGACACTAGAGGCAGCCGAAGCTTTCCTCTTCGAGCACGGCGTAGAGCCGGTCCATTTCCGTGAGGCGCCGCGCGGCCAGTTGGCGCGAACGCTCCAGCTTCAACATGCGGGTATTATTCTCGCGCCGGATTTTGTTCAACTCGCAGGCCTCGCGCATCCCGTAGGCCGTGGGAAGGCAGTAGTCTCCCTTGGGCGCAGCAGGAATCATGGCGAACTCCTTGAGCACGCCCAGAACCCCGAGGGAGTCCAGGGCGTCGGCGTCGCTGAGGAGGACGGCTTCGCTCGAACGCCCGTCGGCGCCGCCGTGGTGAAAGCGGATGGCCTCCAGCACGCGCCCGGTTGTCTCGGCCGGGCAGCGCGCCCGCCTGAGGTAGGCGGAAGCCAATTCCTGAGAGCGCAGGCAGTGGCTGACACCCTGCCGGGCCCACTTCGGGGATGCGCCCCAGTCGTGCAGGTAGGCCGCGATCCACATTGCCTCGGTGTCGTAGGCGAGCCCCTCCCCGATCAGCGCGATGAGCTTCAGCAGGCGTTCCGCGTGGCTGACCAGCCACACGCCTCCATACCGGGAGGTGAGACGGACAATCTCCCCGCGATCCATACCTCAGGATACGAAGACCCGATTGCCCCTGTCCGTGCGAATCGGCACTTACCTGAAGCGGCGCAGCAGACCCAGCAAGCCCCACATAACCAGGCAGATCCAGAAATCGACCGCCAGGCCCCAATCGATTAGAAAAGGAGTGTGGCGCGCCTTCGGCGGGAGCCAGCCCACAATGGCGAAGTAGAGAGCATTTCCGAGCAGGACGGCCAGCAGGCTGCGCCACAGCCGCCGCGACCCGCCGCTCACTCCGTTGGCGCGTGCGGGGAGTATAAGGCCGCGCGGACCGCCCCGGTCAAATCACTTCCCGTAAAAGGCTTGCGCAAAAAACCGTCTCCCAGGGCGGCGGCGTCCAGCAGCAGCTCTTCATCCGAATATCCGGACATGAAGACGACCGCCACCTCCGGCTTCAATTGTTTCACATACCGGGCCAGTTCATTGCCGCCCATCAGCGGCATCACCAGATCCGTCAGCACCAGGCTGATCCCGTGGATGTCGGCGTTACAGCGCTCCATGGGGGCTTCTCTCCCGTCCGCCGCCGCGATCACCTCATAGCCGCTCTGCCGCAGCATGGTGCAGACGAGGTTGCGGATACACGTATCGTCCTCCACCACTAGGATCTTGCCCGTAAACGCACCCGGAGAATCCATCGAAGGCCCCGCCGACCACAAGCCGCATGCGGCGTTCCAAAGGGCACATACGTACATCCGCCTGAGTTGCCGGACCGCGATGTGGCTGGTACAATTAATCTTTGTACTCCAGGAGATTTCGATAATGGCACGTGTTTGCGAAGTGTGTGGCCGCGGACCTCAATTCGGCCACCGAATCAGTCACGCTCATAACCTGACCAACCGCCGCTGGAACATCAACTTGCAGTCGGTCCGGGCCGTCATTAACGGCGCCACCAGGCGTCTGCGGGTCTGTGCGTCCTGTATCCGTTCCGGAAAAATTCAGAAAGCCGCGTAAGGCTCACTTCATCGATCACACCCTTCCCCATGGGGAAGGGTGTTTTATTTTGCGGAGGCTGCGTGAAACCGGGAGAATGGCGGCAGCCTTCCCCCGGCCCTCTCAGATGAACATCTCTTCGTCTTGCGTGGCGTGATCCACCGACGGCCTTCGTCCGCCCTGGGCATAAGTGACCAGAGCGGCTTTGAGACCGGCCATGATGGCATTCGCTTCGCGCACGGGCTTCAGAACCGCGCCTTTGACGGCGCCGCCCACCTGTTCCACCTGCACGACGGCATTATCCATGGTCTCATCGATCTGAGCCACGCGGACCTTGGCGCGCGCGGTGGCGTCATCCAAAAGGCCGCTGAGGCTACCCGCCTGGATGCGGGCGGTTTTCATAATCTCCACGGCGTCGGCTGACATCTCGGCGATGCGGGGCCGGTTCTCATCCAGCAATTTGTGGGTGTCTTCCAGAATGGGCTCAGCCCGCTCCGCCAGAGGGACGACTTTTTCCTGTATTCTCTTCGCAATCTTGTACAAAGCAATGGCTACACCCGCCTGCACCAGAAACGCCAGGCAGGCCAGGATGACCGCAGCGGCGATAACCCACCGAAAGATGTCGTCCGGCATCGAGAGGAATCCCCGAAATCTCTATTGCGCGCTGCCCGGCGCCGGCGTGGGCGGCTGAGCCGGTGGCTGGCTGATGGTATCGTGATAGGCTTGCTTGCCGGCTTCCATGGCATCCGCCAGGGTTTCCTTCTGCCTGCCGAGGGCTTCCTTGCCCTTATCGATCAGATCGCCCGCCTGTTCGCGCAGTTCCGTGCTCCGCTGCTTCAGGTATTCCTTCCCCTCTCCGGCTTTACCCTTGATATATTCGCGCATCCCGTAGGCCGTGGGAAGGCAGTAGAGCATCCCGATTCCGATGCCCAGCCCGACCCCTGCCAAAAATGCCGAAAACGAACCTTTCTCCATGATTTTCCTCCTGTTTGAGCGTTCGCCATGTCCAGTATACTGCGGGCATTTTACCGGACCCTGTTTCTACCTTAACCCATGGTAAACTTTAATACAATCCGGATAAGGGAATCCGAATCGATGCAGCCGCGGTGGGGCCCTTTTCTTTCGTCTCAAGCGCTATACGAGTATGCCGTGAAACTCCTGGCCGGGCGGGCCCATTCGGTGGGAGAAATGCGGCGCAAGCTGCGCCCCAAGGCGGCCAGCGCGGAGGACCTCGAGACGGCCATCGGCCGCCTCAAAGAGCACGGCTATCTCGACGACCGCCGGTTCGCCCAAAGCTTCGCCGCAGCCCGGTTGGAAAACCAGGGTTTCGGACGCAATCGTGTGCTGCGGGACCTGCGCCAGCGCCAGGTGGCGCCCGCCATGGCCGCACGCACGGTCGAGGGCCTCTACGCCAACGTAGATGAGGAGAAACTGATCGAAGACCTGCTGCGGCGCAAGTACCGCGGCGCCCCCCGGGAGGACCTGTTTCAGGATGAAAAGAGCCTGGCCGCGGCCTATCGCCGGCTGCTCCACGCCGGCTTCAGCACGGGCAACGTCATACGGGTGCTGAAGAGGTTTGCAAAGGATCCCGATCTTCTGGATCGCTTTGAGCCGCCCGAGGAGCCGTCCGAAGAGGCGTAGGGGGCCTTGTCAGATCCGGGCAGAAATCGCAGAGCATGGTTTTCCCGCAGCGCGATTTCCAGCAGCTTACGGGGCCCATTTGGTAGTGAAAAATGCGGGAAAGATGATCGGTTGCGCGGCCCTTGAGCAGCACCAGGTCTCCCGCCCGCAGTTCGCTCCGCACGAATTCGGCCGCCCGGTCGATAGCCACAAACTCGTGAACGCTCTCCGGAGCCATGCCAGCCGCAACGGCTGCCTTGAGGCCGCGTCTGGCATGATCGCCCACAAAGATCGCCACATCCGCGATGCCCGCCGCCTGGCGCGCGAGCATGGGCACCCGCCGCTTCTGCTTCACACTGCTGTCCGAAACGTCGCTCAGGATGACGAGTTTGCGCCCGGCCTGCGCGCTGCGCAGCACATCGAGCGCGGGGACCATCGTGTCAATGGAGCCGTTCTGCTCATCGCGGATGAACACGGCTCCGCAGGGCACCTCCGCCGGTTGCATACGGCCGGCATAGGGCTCCAGGCGAGCCAGCGCGCGGGCGCTCTGCTCCAGGCTGATACCGCAGGCGTGCGCCACGGCCACGGCGGCGGTGATGGAGGTAACCCAGTGGGCGCCCACGAGTCGCGTGCGCGCCTCAGAGGACACGCCCCCGGCAAATACCCGCATCACCAGGCGGCCCGGCCAGGAAGAGGAGATCGCCTCCCCCCGGACATCTGCGCCCTCCCCGGTTCCAAACCGGACCACACGAGCCCTGGTGCGGGCGGCCATGGCGGCCACACGCGCATCGTCCCCGTTGAGCACCACCAGGCCGCCGCGCGGCACTGCGGCTACTAACCGGCCCTTGTCGCGCGCGATATCGTCCTCGTCCGCGAAGCGGTTGAGGTGGGTGCGCAGCACGCGAGTCACAACGGCGATATCCGGGCGCAACAGCCACGCCGTACGCTTCATCCAGCCCGGTCCGGAACTGGGCGCCTCGATCACGGCATAGCGATGCCAGGGGCGCACGCTCAACACGGCGCCCAGCACGTCTTTCATGTTGTTCCAGTTGCCTTGGGTTTTGACAATGCGGCTGCCCTCCCCCAGAATTTCGGCGAGGGCCTCTTTGGCCGTGGTCTTGCCTACGCTGCCGGTGATGGCGATGAAGGTGGTCCGGAACATCAGGGTACGCCAGATCCAGGCCACCGGGTACAGCAGCGCACGGTGGATTCGCGATGGAATACGAGGTAGTTTCATGTGAGTGCGGGAGGGATGAAACGAGTGCGGACGATATGCTTCCGCCTGTCAACTCACATGTAGAGTAATGTATAAGGCCGGGCGGCTCAAGACGCGCCGGGTCAGTCCTGTGCGATTCTTAACCAGGGCCTAACGGCGTCCGGAACGGCTGTGGAGCGAAAAGTCTCCGGTTTTACTGTCGGTATGGATTTCCACGGGGCCGGTTACCTTGACACCTTCCTTCCGGTATTTCTCTGGAAGGTTCTTTTCCAGGATTTCGGTGTCCCTCAGGCGTTTCGCTTCATGTGCCGTGCTGGCTTTGGTGGTCGACGGCTGGCCGGTCCTCCGGCCCGTGCCTGTGCGCCGCTACGCTCCGGTGATGTCATCACCTGACGGGCAATCCGATCTGCTTCCGGTTCGTGGATATCACCAAGCCCACCGGGTTTCACCTCGGTTTGGGGGTCCAGGCGTTTTTCCGTGCGACTCTCCAAAATACGCTGCACGGCCTGATTTCCAATTGTTCGTTGTAATTGGAACAGGCGATGCTCGTTCTGGGTCTGCGCGGGAGCTCCTTGTCAACCGCGGCGCGGGTAGAGCATACCAGCTGCTGTCTCCGCTGCTGTGCAAACTTCCGCATGCCCCACCGAGATTGCGAAGCAACTTAAGTAGGTTAGTGTATGTGGGGCATTGGCTCAAAACCGGCCGGGATGTCCCGCGTGTGATTGCCTACCGGCATTCAGGGTGTGCTACGGTTAAGTAAGCACTTACGTACCCCTACAGGCTACTACATGGAATCCGCCCACAGCCATGAACGATGCCCG
>JAMCRM010000261.1 GCA_023380575.1 Acidobacteriota bacterium
AGCCGCCCGATGCCGTGCCCCAGCGCGATTCCGGGCGCGAAAACGTCGGCCGTCCGCAGGTGGTCGAGGCGCTTGCGCCGCATGTAGAAGAAGGCCACCGCGAGGGCGGCCAGCAGGCCGCCGTAAAACACCCCGCCCGCCTGCAGGGTGGTCAGGGAAAAGAACTCCCCGGGGTGTTCCACGTAGTAGGGGATGTCCACCACGAACATCATGACTTTGGCGCCCGCGATGGCCGCTAGCGCGCAATAGATTCCCAGGTTGACCACGGCATCCTGGTCCAGGCCCGCCCGGCGCGCCAGTTTTCCGGTGAGCCACAGGGCCGTCAGGAAAGCCAGGGCCACCAGGACCCCGTAAGTGTGGAGAAACGAGATGTGAAACAGTTCTGGTAGCATCAGGTCCGCGCGGTTTGGCGGTTCGGCCTCAGCATGGCAATCAGCAGCAGGCCGCTGCCTATGACGATGGCCGAATCGGCCAGGTTAAAGGTGGGCCAGTGCAGGTTCCCCACGTAGAATTCCAGGAAGTCCGTCACGCGGCCCCAGGCCACGCGGTCGAACAGGTTGCCTGCCGCGCCCCCCAGTATCAGGGCCAGGCCCGCTACGGTCAGCTTTTCCATGGTGCGCGCCTGCCACAGCATGGCGCCGACGAAGGCCAGCGCCAGCACAGAAAGCGCCACCAGGATAACGGTGCGCCACTCGGATGTGGAATCGTTGAAGAGCCCGAACGCCACCCCTTTGTTCTGGGAATGGACGATATCGAAAAAGCCCGGGATCACGCTGTACGTGTCGGCCATCGAAACACGCTGCTCGATGATCCACTTGCTGATGCGGTCCAGTGCGAACACCAAACCGGCCAGGGCGTAGGCTCTAACGCGCAGATCAGCCATTGAGCATCTCTTCGACCGCCGCGCCACACGCGGCGCAGACCGTCGGATATTTGGGGTTCGAGCCGATATCGCGGGTGTATTTCCAGCAGCGCTCGCACTTGGCGCCGCCCGCGCGCTCCACCTTCACCGCCAGCGGGCCGGCCCCGTGTTCGAGCGAAACCTCCGATACGATGAACAGCGTAGGCAATTCGCGCCCGTAAGCCTGGAGCAGGGGGTAGAGATCGTCTCCCGCGGCCAGGCGGACATGCGCTTCGAGCGAACCGCCGATCACCTTTTCCGTGCGGGCGCCCTCGAGGCTCTTCAGGACTTCCCCTCTCACTTCCATGAGACGGTCCCAGCCGGCGGCCCGTTTCCGCCGGTCTTCCGCGATGCCGCTGGTGAGTTCGCCGGGTTCGGGGAACAGCGCCATGTGGACGCTTTCGGGCTGTTGGCCCAGATACCCCCAGACTTCCTCCGCGGTAAAACTCATGAGGGGTGCCACCAGCCGTACCAGCGCGTAGGTGAGGCGCCATAGGGCAGTCTGGGCGCTGCGCCGCGCGGCCGATTTGGGCGCAGAGGTGTAGAGCCGGTCCTTCAGGATGTCGAAGTAGATCGCGCTGAGATCCACCGTGGCGAAATCGTAGACGGCATGGTAAACCTTGTGGAACGCAAACTCGTCGTACCAGGTCCGGCACTTCGCCACCAGTTCCCCGGCGCGCAGCAGGACCCACTGGTCGATTTCCTGCATCTCGCCGGCGGGAATGGCATCCCTCGCCGGGTCAAAGTCGTTCAGATTGCCCAGCGTATAGCGGAAAGTGTTGCGCAGCTTGCGGTAGGCATCCGTGAGGCGGGTCAGGATGGTCTCCGAGATGCGCACGTCCTCGTTGAAATCCACCGAGGAAGCCCACAGCCGGATGATTTCGGCGCCGTGGTGCTTGATGACCTGGTCGGGCTCGATGGTGTTGCCGAGCGACTTGTGCATGGCGCGGCCTTCGCCGTCCAGCACCCAGCCGTTCAGTGCGCAGGCACGATACGGAGAGCCGCCCTTCAGCCCCACCCCCACCAGCAGCGAACTGTGGAACCAGCCGCGATACTGATCGCCGCCTTCCAGATACAGGTCTGAGGGCCAGCACAGGCCGTTGCGCTCGGTGAGCACGGCCAGGTGGCTGGAGCCGGAGTCGAACCAGACGTCCAGAATATCGCTCTCTTTACTAAACTCGGCGGCGCCGCACTTGGGGCAGGTGAAGCCTTCGGGCAGCAGTTCCCGGGCGCTCCGTTCGTACCAGATGTCCGCGGTATGCTCGGCGAAAAGCTTCACGATGCCGTCGAGGATTTTGCGATCGGTGATGGGCTCCCGGCACTTGTCGCAGTAGAACACGATGATGGGGACGCCCCAGATGCGCTGGCGCGAGATGCACCAGTCCGGGCGCACCGCCACCATGTTGGAGATGCGCTCTTCGCCCCACGCGGGCATCCAGCGGACGTGCTTGATGGCCTCCAGCGCCGCCTGGCGGAACCCGTTGCGCTCCATGCCGATAAACCACTGCTCGGTGGCGCGGAAGATGGTGGGCTTGTGACAGCGCCAGCAGTGTGGGTAGCTGTGTTCCACCTTTTCGGCGTGTACCAGCCCGTCGTGCGCACGCAGAATATCGATCACCAGCGGGTTAGCTTCCCACACGGTGCGCCCGATGATCTCTTCCGGCAGCCGCCCGGCGGCTCCGGAGGCGTGGAAAAAGCGCCCTGCCGCGTCCACCGGGCAATAGGTCTCGATGCCGTACTGCCGCCCCACGATGTAATCTTCGTGGCCATGGCCCGGCGCGGTATGGACAGCTCCGGTGCCCTGTTCCAGGGTGACGTGTTCGCCCAGGATGCCGCGGGATTCGCGTTCGATAAAGGGGTGGCGGTAAACCGTACCTTCCAGCACCAAGCCGGGGAAACGCGCCAGGATCGAGTAATCCCTCCAGCCCGCCTTTTCGGCGGTCACCGCCAGCAGCTCCGCGGCGACGATATAGACATCGCCGGCCACGTCCACCGCCACATATTCGTACTTGGGGTGGAAGGCGATGGCCATGTTGGCCGGCATGGTCCAGGGAGTGGTGGTCCAAATCAGGCCGTAGACTTTACGCCCGGCCAGCGCGGGGGCGATGCGTGCGGGGTCGGAGAGAAGCGCAAACCGCACCCAGATAGAGGGGCTGGCATGGTTGTCGTATTCCACTTCGGCTTCCGCCAGCGCGGTCCTGCAGCTTATGCACCAGTGCACCGGCTTCAGTCCCTTGTAGACGTAGCCGCGGTCGAGGAACTCCACGAAGGCGCCCGCGATGACGGACTGGTAATGGGCGCTCATGGTCAGGTACGGATCGTCCCAACGTCCCAGCACGCCCAGGCGCTTGAAATCTTTCCGTTGCAGGTCCACGTATTTTTCGGCGTAGCGGCGGCAGGCGGCGCGGATCTCCTTGGCGGACATCTTCGCCTTTTTGGGGCCGAGTTCGCTATCAACGCGGATCTCGATGGGCAGCCCGTGGCAATCCCAACCCGGGACATAGGGGGCATCGAAGCCCGCCATGCTCTTGGACTTAACGATAAAGTCCTTCAGTACCTTATTGAAAGCGGTGCCGAGGTGAATGCGGCCGTTGGCGTAAGGGGGGCCGTCATGGAGGATGTAGGTGGGCCGGCCGGCACGGACGGAACGGATCTTGCCGTAGAGGTCCTCTTTTTCCCAGCGCTCGAGCAGCTTCGGCTCGGCCTGCGGGAGGTTTGCCTTCATGGCGAAGCCGGTGCGCGGCAAGTTGACGGTTTGCTTCAGATCTACGTTATTCGATTCCATTTCAGGGGATATTACCATCGTACACGATAGACACCCCCGCTTCGTGCGCCGCCGTACAGAACGGCCCCTTGGTCTCGTAGCGTTCCTGCAACAAAAGGCGTCGAACCAACTGTGGATACTCTGCTATTCGCAGTTGGCTGCCTCATGCTGGTGGTGCTATTGGCCGGCGCCGTCAGCGACCTTGTGATTTCTGAATAGGGGGGCGGGTTGTCGGGCTCGCCCCCTCCTTTTTTCATCCCGCGCAAAGTATCGGAAAGCACCTCTCCGCGTGCTGCGGCGCGTCCTGCCGCCCTATCCTGGGAGCGTGGAAGCCCGCCTGTACGACATCGATCCGGGCAAGGACTGCCCGGAACACGTGCGCATGATCGTGGAAGTGCCCCGGGGGTCAGCCAACAAGTACGAATACGACG
>JAMCRM010000262.1 GCA_023380575.1 Acidobacteriota bacterium
TCCTTCGACCTCGTTGCCATCGTGGAAGCGCAGCGCCGGACGATCTGGTTCGTGGCGCCGCAGTTCCTCGGCTTCGTGCTCTTTCTGATCGCCGGCGCCGCCGAAACCCGCCGCCTTCCTTTCGACCTGCCGGAGGCGGAAAGCGAACTCATCGCGGGCTATCACGCGGAATACTCCGGCATGAAATTCGGCATGTTCTTTGTGGGAGAGTATCTGGGGGTCACCCTGATCTCTTCCATGATCACCGTGCTCTTTTTTGGGGGATGGCTGGGACCGGTGCTGCCGCCGATTCTCTGGTTCTTCATCAAGACCATTTTCTTCATCTGCTTTTTCATCCTGCTGCGGGCCTCGCTTCCGCGCCCGCGCTTCGATCAACTTATGTCGTGGGGATGGAAAGTGATGCTGCCGCTGGCACTGGGGAACCTGTTGGTCACGGGCGCCGTGTTGCTGGCCTTTCATTAGGAGGGACGGGATGTTCAGCCTGCTGCGAAGTATCTGGAACGTCTTCTTGCACGCGTTCCATAAGCGCGTGACGGTTCAATATCCCGAGGAGCGCTCCTATCTGCCGCCGCGCTACCGGGGCCGCATCATTCTGTCGCGCGACCCGGACGGCGGCGAGCGCTGCGTCGCCTGTTATCTCTGCGCCGCCGCCTGTCCGGTGGATTGCATTTCGCTGCAGGCGGCTGAAGATGCCACGGGGCGCCGCTACCCCGAGTTTTTCCGCATCAACTTTTCCCGTTGCATCTATTGCGGCTATTGCGAGGAAGCCTGTCCGGCTTACGCCATTCAATTGACGCCGGATTTCGAAATGGGCGAATATAGCCGTCCGAATCTGGTTTACGAAAAGCAGGACTTGCTCATCAGCGGTCCGGGCAAATACCCGGGGTATAACTTCTGGCGCGTCGCGGGCGTGAAGATCGGGGGAAAGGAGAAGGGTGAGGCTGAAAACGAAGCGCCGCCGGCGGACGTGCACAGCCTGTTGCCCTGAGAGCGATGATAGCGGTCTTCTATGTTTCCGGTGCGGTGGCGGTCGCCGCCACCCTCATAATGCTCACACGCCTGAACGTGGTCCACGCACTGCTGTACCTGGTGGTGTCGCTGCTTGCCGTCGCTATCGTTTTCTTCGTGATCGGCGCGCCATTCGTGGCGGCGCTGGAGGTGATCATCTATGCCGGCGCCATCATGGTCCTCTTCATCTTCGTAATCATGATGCTGAACCTGGGGGAGGAGGCGGTCCGGATGGAAGAGAGCTGGCTGAATGGGCGCATGTGGATCGGGCCGGCGATCCTTTGCGCGGTTCTGGCCGGAGAGGTGGGATACCTGCTGTGGGGCGGCGCCCGCACTTACACCACGAGCTATATTTCGCCGAAGCAGGTGGGGATTGCTCTGTACGGCCCCTATCTGATCGGCGTGGAACTGGTCGCCATGCTGCTGTTAGGAGGCATGGTGGGGGCTTATCACCTTGGCTGGCACGGCCGGTCGGGACTGGAGATGCAAAATGGCGATGATTCCTATACAACACGGA
Source organism: Acidobacteriota bacterium (assembly GCA_023380575.1). The sequence continues at coordinate 1,526 of JAMCRM010000262.1, forward strand.
CTGCTTCTGGCAGGAATACTGTTCGCTCTGGGGCTGCTGGGCCTGCTGGTGCGCCGTAACATCGTATTCATGCTGATGTCGATCGAGGTGATGCTCAACGCCTCCGGTCTGGCTTTCGTGGTGGCCGGCTCGCGCTGGGGGCAGGCGGAGGGCCAGGTGATGTTCCTGTTCATTCTGGCGATGGCGGCGGCGGAAGTGGCGGTCGGTCTCGCGCTGGTGCTTCAGTTCTACCACCGCGCGCATTCGCTCGACGCCGATGCCGCCAGCGAGATGAGGGGTTGACGTGTTCCATCTGCTATGGCTGATTCCGGCCATCCCATTTGCCAGCGCCGTGACTCTGGCGGTTGCGGGATCGCGCATGGCGCGGCGCGCCATATCGATCCTCGGTGTCTGCTCCATTGCCGCCTCGGCGCTCATCTCGATCCTGATCACCGGGGCCTTTCTCAGCGCGCCGCCGCTCACGGGGTCTTACGTGCAGCACCTGTGGACCTGGTTCGATGTTGCCGGTTTCCGTCCGGGCGTCGCGCTCTGTCTGGACACGCTCTCGCTCATCATGATGCTGACCGTGACTTTCGTCAGCTTCATCGTCCATCTCTACTCGACGGAGTTCATGGAAGACGACCCGGGCTACGCCCGCTTTTTCGCCTACATGAACCTGTTCGTGGCCTCCATGGTGACGCTGCTGCTGGCGAGCAACCTGCTCCTGCTCTACCTGGCGTGGGAAGGCGTCGGCGTTTGCAGTTATCTGCTGATCGGTTTCTGGTACACCGAGCCGGTGAATGGGCACGCCGCCCGGAAGGCGTTCATCGTGACCCGCGTGGGCGACACGGCGCTCGCCATCGGCCTGTTCGTCATCTTCACGCAGCTTGGATCGCTCGACATTCAGGTGGCGATGCGGCGCGCGCCGCTGGTATGGCCGATCGGGTCGGCCTACGCGGTGGCAGCCGCGGTCCTGCTGCTCGGAGGCGCGGTGGGGAAATCGGCGCAACTTCCCTTGCAGACATGGCTTCCCGATTCCATGGCCGGTCCGACCCCGACCAGCGCGCTCATCCACGCCGCCACGATGGTCACCGCGGGCGTCTACCTCATCGCCCGCACGCATGTCCTGTTCACCATCGCGCCGCCCGCGCAATTTGCCGTGGCCATCGTGGGCGCGGCTTCCATGCTGCTGGCCGGATTCAGCGCCCTGACGCAGCGCGATATCAAGCGCGTCCTGGCGTACTCCACCATCAGCCAGATCGGCTATATGTTCATGGCCCTGGGCGTGAGCGCCTGGGTCGCGGCTATCTTCCATTTCATGACCCATGCCTTCTTTAAGGCGCTGCTGTTCATGGCCGCCGGCGCAGTGATTCAGGCGCTCGACGGGGAGCACAACATCCTGAACATGGGAGGGTTGCGCAAGGAACTGCCAATCGCGTTCTGGGCCTTCCTCGCCGGCGGTTCCGCGCTCGCGGGTCTGCCGCTGGTGACCGCCGGCTTCTATAGCAAGGACCTGATCGTGTGGCAGGCGGCCTGGGGTGCTCCGACCGGCGGCCCCGGCCTTTGGGCGCTCGGTATTGCGGGCATTGTGCTGACCTCGATGTACAGCTACCGCCTGATCTTCCTCGTGTTCTTCGGAGAAGCGCGAAAGCACGTGGTCAAACGGCCGCGGCTGGCCATGAAGATCTCCCTCGGCGTCCTCACGCTGCTGTCGCTCTGCGCCGGTTTCGTCAACATCCCGCCGCAACTTGGCAATGTGCCCGTATTTACGAATCTGCTGCTCCTCTCGCTGCCGCCGACCCTGGGAATCGTGCACGCCCCGATCACCGAAACGCAATCCGAAATCGCCGCCGGTTTCGCGTTTGTGGCCGGCCTGTATGTCGTCTATTGGTATTTCGTGCGCCGCGCGCGCAGCGGTGCGGAAGCCGTCGCCGCCAGCGGAGGGGGGGAAAGCCTGCGCCGTTTCTGGCAGGCGGGTTGGGGCTTCGACTGGCTCTATGAACGTGTCTTCGTGCGGCCCGTAGCCTGGGCGGCGAGGGTCAATCGAAACGATTTCATGGACGGGTTTTATAGCGGCGCCGCCGCCCTGACCCGGCTCTGTTATCGCGCGCTCTCCTGGACCGAAAGCGGCCGTCTGCGCTGGTACGCCGCCGGAATCGCGGGCGGTACCGTCATCTTTATCGCCATCGCGCTATTCGCATGACTCTGCTTTGGCTCATCCTCGTCCCCATCGCCGCCGGCTTTCTGGCGTTGCCCTCCGGTCGGCACGCCCGCTGGATTTCGCTTGCCGCCGTCATAGCCGATTTCTTCCTCGCACTCTCCATCTGGTTCCGCGGCCCGCGCGTCACCGGCTTGTTCGGGCCGTGGCTGGAGCAGTTGGACTGGAACTGGATCCCGAGCTTTGGAATCCACTTTCACCTCGCCGCGGACGGCCTGAGCCTGCTGCTCGTGATGCTCACATTTTTCCTCGGCATCGTGGCCGTACTGGCCTCCTGGAGCGAAGCCCGCGCCAACGATGGCTTCTTCTACCTCAACCTGATGTGGGTGCTGGCCGGAATCACGGGTGTATTCCTGGCTTTCGACCTGTTCCTGTTCTACTTCGCCTGGGAGTTGATGCTGGTCCCCATGTATTTCCTGCTGGCCGTGTGGGGATCGGGACGCAGGACCGCCGCGGCCGTCAAGTTCTTCCTCTTCACCCAGCTCAGCGGCCTGCTCATGCTGATTTCGATTCTGGCCCTGTACTTCGTCCACCTGCGGACGACCGG
>JAMCRM010000263.1 GCA_023380575.1 Acidobacteriota bacterium
CGCATAAGAATCGCCGCGGAGACGCGAGCGCGTGCCTCCGCGGCCGGGTCCGGTTTACTTCCTGTTGAACCGCTCTTCAATAGCGGCCCAGTTCACGACGTTCCACCAGGCGCCGATGTACTCGGCGCGCCGGTTCTGATATTTCAGATAGTAGGCGTGCTCCCACACATCCAGACCCATAATCGGGTACTTGCCTTCCATCACGGGGTTGTCCTGGTTGGCGGTCGAAACGATCTCGAGTTTGCCGGTGGCTTCCCTCACCAGCCATGCCCAGCCCGAACCGAACCGCGTGGCGGCGGCGGTGTTGAACTTCTCCTTGAACTGCTCGAAGCCGCCGAACACACCACTAATGGCCTGCGCCACGTTGCCCACGGGCTTGCCGCCGCCGTTCGGCGCCATGATCTCCCAGAACATGCTGTGATTGATGTGCCCGCCCCCGTTGTTGCGCACCGCGGTCCGGATGTTTTCCGGAACGGCGGCGCAGAAGTTCGCCAGCAAATCCTCGATCGGCCAACTGCCGAGCCCGGCGGCCGACTCCAGCGCTTTGTTCAGGTTGGTCACGTATGCCCCATGATGCTTATCGTGATGGATCTCCATCGTCATCCTGTCGATGTGAGGCTCCAAGGCATTGGACGCATACGGCAACGGCGGTAAGGTGAACGCCGTCGGAACGGTGTGTGCCATGATGTTTCTCCTTTATCTCCTCAATTAAAGAGTGCAGCCTAGCCGGCGACCCCACCGGCCTTTTCAAACGCATCCGCGAGACGGAACATCCTCGCTTCCTCGAAATGATTCGCTAAGATTTGCATTCCCACCGGTAAGCCTTCTTTCGTGGCGCCACAAGGCACGCTCATACATGGAATGCCCGCCAGGCTTCCGGTGATGGTGTAAATATCCGACAAATACATTGCCAGCGGGTCCTCCAATTTCTCTCCGAGCGGGAACGCGGGGAACGGCGAAACCGGCGCCACAATCGCGTCGACCTCCCGGAACGCGTTGCTGAAATCCCGCGCTACCAAAGCCCGCACCTTCTGCGCCTTCAGATAGTAAGCGTCGTAGTAACCCGCGCTCAGCACATAGGTGCCCAACATGATGCGCCGCTTGCATTCGGCGCCGAAGCCTTCGCCCCGTGTGTTGCGGTACATATCGCTCAGCGTTTCCGAAGAGGGCGACCGGAACGTGTAGCGCGCACCGTCATACCGCGCCAGGTTGGAACTGGCTTCCGCCGTACAGATAATGTAGTAGCATGCAATCGCGTAATCGGTGGCCGGAAGGCTGATCTCCTTCACCTCGCAGCCCAGCCTTTTCAGCACCTCGACTCCGCGACCGAGCCGGTCTCCGGATTCCCCGGTCAAGTCTTTTAGATACTCGCGGGGCAGTCCAAGCTTCAGCCCTTTTACGTTTCCGTCAAGAAAATCACCGTAATCGGGTACGGGAGCATCCGCCGAGGTGGAGTCGAGCGGATCGCGGCCGGCGATCACTCCCAGCAGCGTGGCCGCATCGCGGACGCTGCGGCCGAATGGGCCGATGTGATCCAGCGAACTGGCGAAGGCGGTCAGACCGTACCGCGAAACCCGTCCATACGTAGGAGTTACGCCGACCACGCCGCAGAAAGAAGCGGGCTGGCGAATCGAGCCGCCCGTATCGGAACCGAGCGAGACCACGGCGGTGCCCTGCGCCACCGCGGCGGCCGAACCGCCGCTGGAACCGCCGGGCACGCGGTCGGGCGCAACGGGATTCCGTACCGGACCGAACGCCGAGTTTTCGTTGGAAGAGCCCATGGCGAACTCATCGCAGTTCGTCTTTCCAATGACGATTCCGCCCGCCTGTTCCAGCCGCTCGATGGCCGTGGCATCGTAGGGAGGAATATAGCCGGCCAGCAGTTTGGAGGCGCAAGTAGTGCGCACGCCCTTGGTGAGGATCACATCCTTCACCGCGACCGGCACGCCGGCAAGAGGACCGGGATCCTCGCCGCGCGCCAGTTTTTCATCCACGCCGGCAGCGGCGCTCAGGGCGCGCTCCGGGCAGAAGTGCAGATAGGCGTTGGTCTTGGGGTTCTCCGCTTCGGCGAATCGCAGCGCCTCCTTGGCCAGTTCCGTCGCGCTGAAACGGCGCTCCCGCAGACCCTGCCTTACAGAGTCTATACTAAGCGTTGGGATGTCCATAAAATTTATCTTTCGATGACTTTCGGTACCTTGAAATACCCCGCCCCGGCTTTCGGTGCATTGGCCAGCGCGGCTTGCGTGCCCAAGGGAGTCCGGGGCTCGTCCGGACGCAGCGTGGCGGTTTCTCCGGCATCGTAGAGCACCTGGGACATGGGCTCCACCCCCGTGGTATCGACCTCTTTGAGTTTGTCGATATGAACCAGGATCTCGTCCAGGTCGGCGCGGAGCTTATGGATTTCGGCGTCGATTAATCTTAGGTTGGCCAGGTCAGCCACATAGCGAACTTCGTCTTCCGTGATCTTCACGCCAGTGCCTTTTTTCTCGAGTCTCTATAGATTCTGCGCAGCACGGGGTCGGGGATCTGTTCGGCATCATCGCCGGGGGACCGGGCGGGCTCCATGCGGCGGGCAAGCTGCGGTTCCCGCCGGCGCGGCATCACACGAAATTCGATCTCTTCGACGATGCCCTCGCCGAGGTTGGAGCGCAGCTTCGGAAGGATCTGACTGCGCAACGTAAACAGTTGCTTTTGCCAGACTGCGTCTTCCACTTCCACGATCAGGCTGGAGCGTACCATGCGGGTGGCGTGGGCGTGCGCGGCGATCTTTCGGCCCACGGCCACGGGCCATGCGGCCCGCGCGAGCGTTTCGGCGATGGTTGTATCGCCGGGAAACCCGATTTTCCCGATCAACCTACTGGCTCGTTCCATTGTTGGGGCGAACTACATTTTAGCATCGGGAGCGGCCGGCGGTTGTCAAGATGCGTGGATGAAATATTCTTCCAGCTCGAGCCCCGCCACACGCACGGAGTCCGGCCGTACCTCGAGAGCGGTCACGACGGGGAAATCGCGCCCTGGCGCCGAAAACCACGCGAGCACCCGTTCGACCGGGATCGCGCCGCTGACGCGGGCAACATTGCCGATAAATCCGTGTTCGAGCCGCAGGCCTTGCGACAACAGTAACTCCAGCAGCCGCGATGCCGTCTCGAACCCCGCCCGCTCGATCGGAAGCCGCCCCGCATGCAGTCCCAGCCATTCCGCGATCACCCGATAGGTGAAGCCCCAGAGCGGGACTTCGTCCTCAAGGTCCACGGCGGGGTAGGCGATTTCGACCGGCTGGCCGGGGACGCGGCGGAGGCAGTGCCGGGCAGGGTCGCTGAGCAGACACAACGGAACCCAGCGGGCTTCCACCGCTTCCCGCACATCGAGCACGGAGGGCAACTCGCGATCCACGCGGAACAAATACGGGGCCACCAGCAAACACCGCCCCGCCTTCCGCCCCGCGACGGTGTGTGGCAGCGCGGCCTGCATCCGCTCCCGCCCAAGCTGGATTCCGCACTCTTCGGAGAGCTCACGGAGTGCGGTGTGCAATAGGTCGCTGTCGTCCGGGTCGCGCCGCCCGCCCGGGAAGGACCAATGTCCAGACCAGGGATCCCCTTCCCGCTCCGCGCGCCGGATGAGCAGAACGGATTCCTCCGCTCCGCGCGCGTGGAGGATCGCTACTGCCGCTTCCGCTTCCGCCATCTCTCTATACAATAGATGAATTCATCGGGGCATACGGCCCCGCGTTTAGTATAGAAGTATGCTCATTCTGGCTTCGCAATCGCCGCGCCGCGCGGATCTTCTGAAAAGGGCGGGAATTCCGTTTGTCGTGCGGCCGGCGAGCGTGGACGAAACCGCACAGCGGGGCGAAAGGCCGCAGGATTACGCGCGGCGCACGGCGGAGTTGAAGGCGCGGGCCGTCGAAGCCGGCCCTCTTGATATCGTGCTGGGGGCCGATACCACCGTGGTCATTGATGGCGAAATGCTGGGCAAGCCCGGCGATGCCCACCACGCGGCCCGCATGCTTTCCGTGCTCTCCGGGCGCAAGCACCAGGTGATTACGGGCATCTGCCTGAAATCCGCCGCCCAAGTGATCCGGGATTGGGCTGTAACCTGGGTCTGGTTCGCTGAGTTATCGGAGCGGGAAATTCAAGCGTACGTGGCCAGCGGCGAAGCCATGGGCAAAGCGGGCGCTTACGCCATTCAGGGTCTCGCCTCGAAGTTCGTGGAACGCATCGACGGCGGTTACTCCAACGTGGTCGGCCTGCCCGTGGCATTGGTTTATAAGTACTTACGCGCCATGCAAGCTCTGTAGATCCGGCGACAAAAAGGTCCTATAATGAAACTTAATAGCACCACCATTACCTCATTGCGAATCCCTCGCAAAATCAGGAGGAGAGAGAGTTGAGCGACTCATCACCTGTGACCAGACCAAAAGTAACCATCGATGGAAACGAAGCAGCGGCCTACGTAGCCCACCAGATCAACGAAGTCATTGCGATCTATCCCATTACACCCTCGTCGAACATGGGGGAATGGGCCGATCAGTGGTCCTCCGAGCTGAAGACCAACATTTGGGGATCCATCCCCACAGTTATTGAGATGCAGAGCGAAGGCGGAGCCGCCGGCGCTCTTCACGGGTCGCTGCAGAGCGGCTGCCTCTCGACTACGTTTACGGCATCGCAGGGCTTGCTGCTGATGATTCCGAACATGTACAAGATCGCCGGAGAGCTGACCTCGGCGGTGATCCATGTGGCAGCCCGGTCCCTGGCAGCCCAAGCGTTGTCGATTTTCGGCGATCACAGCGACGTGATGGCCGCCCGCGCCACCGGATTTGCCATGCTCGCCTCCAACTCCGTGCAGGAGGTAATGGACACCGCCCTGATCGCGCAAGCCGCCAGTCTCGAATCGCGCATTCCTTTCGTGCATTTCTTTGACGGCTTCCGCACGTCCCACGAAGTGGCGAAGGTGGAGCAGCTTACAGCCGACGACCTGCGTGCGATGATCGATGCCGAACTGGTGAGCGCTCACCGCGCCCGCTCCATGTCGCCGGACCATCCCATCCTGCGCGGCACGGCCCAGAACCCGGACGTTTACTTCCAGGCACGCGAATCCGTGAACCCGTTCTATATC
>JAMCRM010000264.1 GCA_023380575.1 Acidobacteriota bacterium
GTCCGCAGCCGAGGCGATGCCGCGCTTGAGTGCCGTGGAGACCACCCCGGTTCCGATGCGCTTGGTGGCCACCAGCGCGTCCCCGGGCTGCGCGCCGGCGTTGGTCTTCACGCGCGCGGGGTGCACCGTGCCGGTGACGGCGTAGCCGAACTTGATCTCGTCGTCGCTGACGCTGTGGCCGCCGATGATGGAGCAGCCGGCTTCGTGCACCTTGTCCGCGCCGCCCCTGAGAATCTGCTGGAGGTCGTCCAGATCGCCCTTGCCGGGGTAAGCCAGGATGGAGAGGGCGGAGATGGGGCGCCCGCCCATGGCGTAAACGTCGCTCAAGGCATTCGCGGCGGCGATGGCGCCGAAGGTATAGGGGTCGTCCACGATGGGGGTGAAGAAGTCCACGGTCTGCACCAGGGCCAGATCGGGCGCCACAAGGTACACTCCGGCGTCGTCGCAGGTATCGAAACCTACGAGAACGTTGGGGTCCTCCCAGCGGGGCAGGGCGGCTAAGACGCGGTCCAAAACCTTTGGACTCAGTTTCGACGCTCAACCGGCAGCCTTCACGTGCGCCGTGAGCTTTTTCATGGGCACCAGATTCTATAATAACTAGATGCGTCGCTCCGCTGTCTTGAGTGGGCTCCTGTTGCTGGGGCTGGGCTTCACCCTGGTCTCCCGCGAGCCGCACGCCGACCCCCGTTTGTGGAAGGCTTTCCGCCTCCCGCGGCAGCAGGGGTGGATTTTCGTGCATCTGGAGGGTTCGCCGGCCCAGATCGGATTTCAGCACGGCTACCTGCTCGCGCCCGAAATCAGGGACGCCGTCCGGGTGATCTCCACCGAGATGGTGCACGATGAGAAGAAAGACTGGGAGTTCTTCCGCAAAACCGCGCGCGAGGTGTTGTGGCCGAAGACCCTGCCCGAGTACCAGGAAGAGATGCGGGGCATCGTGGAGGGGCTGCATGCTCGTAGCGTGGATTTGGATCTGGATGACATCGTGGCGCTGAACGGCTCCCTGGAGCTGCCCTACTACGCCAAGTGGCTGGACAGCCGGAAGGGCAGCCCGGCGGCATCCGGAAGTGTGGCGGAGCATTGCAGCGCCTTCGCGGCCACCGGCAGCTACACCCGGGACGGGCGCATCGTGATTGCGCATAACAATTGGTCCAGCTACAGTTCCGGCGAACGGTGGAACGTTATTTTCGACATCGCGCCCGCGGCGGGCCACCGCATCCTGATGGACGGTATGGCGGGGATGATCCACAGCGGCGACGATTTCGGCGTGAACAGCGCCGGCATCCTGATTACCGAAACCACCATCGGCAGGTTCAACGGCTTCGATCCGCACGGCGTGCCCGAGTTTTCGCGCGCCCGCCAGGCCATGCAGTATGCGGCATCCATCGATGAGTTCGCGCGCATTATGCGGGACGGCAACAACGGCGGATATGCCAACGACTGGCTGGTGGCCGACCGCAAAACCGACGAGATTGCCAGCCTGGAACTGGGGCTGAAAAACACGCTGCTGGAGCGCACCAAAGACGGCTTTTTCGTGAGCGCGAATTACCCCATCGATCCCAAATTGCTCAAAGAAGAAACCGATTACGACCCCGGCGACATGAGCCAGAGCTCCAACGCGCGGCGCGCGCGCTGGTATGAACTTATGGACCAGTACAAGGGGAAGATCGACGTAGCCGCGGCGAAGCGCTTCCTGGCCGACCATTACGACACGTACGAAAAGAAGGAAGACCCCGACGAGCGCACCCTGGACGGCCACATCGACCTGTCCCCTCGCGGCTCCCGGGCGTGGCAGCCGCCCTACGGCATCGCCGGGGCCGTGCAGAACAAAGTGGCCGACGGGACCATGGCGGAGCGGATGTCCTTCGCGGCGGCGCTGGGCCACGCCTGCGGCATGGATTTCAACGCCGTCCGGCATCTCCGCGAGCACCCCGAATTCGATTGGCAGAAGAGCATCCTGCGCGACATGCCGGGGCGCGCCTGGACTATCTTCAAAGCGCAATGAGATCGATTCCGCTTCTTCTGGCCGCCGCCGCGCTGCTGGCCGCCGCGCCCCGCACCCTGCGGGTGGACTATTACCACTCGGGAAATTCCACCGAGGAGCACTTCGCGCTGGATTCAGTCGCGGTGGAGGGTGCGTGGCCCGGCAATCCCGCGCGCGCCATTGATGACACTAACCTGGGCAAGTACTTCTTCGAGGTGGTGGACGCCCGGACCCATCGCGTGATCTACTCGCGCGGCTTCGCCAGCATCTACGGGGAATGGGAGACCACGGACGAGGCCAGCCGGCAATGGCGCACGTTCAGCGAATCGCTGCGCTTTCCGGAGCCGCCGGGGCCCGTGCAAATCCACCTGAAGAAACGAGGCGGCGCCAACGCATTCCGCGAGGTGTGGTCGGTTGCCATAGATCCCGCAAGCCCGGCGGTGGACCGCACCGCGCCGAAGAATGCCGGGCGCGTCTGGGCGGTCATGAAGAACGGCAATCCGAGCGAGAAGGTGGACCTGCTGCTGCTCGGGGACGGCTATACGGCCGCGGAAATGGACAAGTGGCATCGCGACGCCCGGCGCATGGCCCGCCTGCTCTTCGCGGTTGCGCCCTTCAAGGAACGGCGCGCTGAGTTCAACGTCTGGGCCGCCGACACCCCGGCGGAGGAAAGCGGCGTGGCGCGGCCTTCGGATAGAGTGTGGCGCCATTCGCCGCTGCGCGCGGCCTACGATGCCTTCGGCTCCGAGCGGTACGTCCTCACCTTCGACAATAAGCGCCTACGGGAAATTGCCGCGGCGGCGCCCTACGAGTTCATCGAGATTGTGGTGAACGACCGCAAATACGGTGGAGGCGGAATCTTCAACCTGTACGCCACGGTAGCCGCCGACAACAGCTTCACGCCGTACATTTTCGTGCATGAATTCGGGCATCATTTCGCCGGACTGGGGGACGAGTACTACACCTCCGAGGTGGCCTACGGAGCGTCCTCCGAGCGGCCCGAACCCTGGGAGCCCAACGCTACGGCGGACCCCCATGCAGGCAAATGGAAGGACCTGATTGCGGCGGGCACTCCGCTGCCGACGCCTTGGCCCAGGCAGGAATTCGAAGCCTACGAGAAGAAAGTGCAGGCGCGCCGCCGCGAGATCCGGGCCGGGCACCGGCCCGAGGAGGAGATGGAAGCGCTGTTTCGCCAGGAGCGCGGCCTCGATACCAAGGTACTCGGCTCGGGTCCCTATGCGGGGAAGACGGGGGCTTTTGAAGGGGCGCTGTACGAAGCGCGGGGGTATTACCGGCCGCAGCAGGACTGCATCATGTTCACGCGCGACGAAGTGGGTTTCTGTTCGGTGTGCCGGAGGGCCATCGAGATGGTGATCAAGCTGTACACAGGCCGGTAAACCCTGTCGTTATGGTACATTCAGGGAAGCGGGCGGTTAGCTCAGCCGGTTAGAGCGCCTGCCTTACAAGCAGGAGGTCCGCGGTTCGAGCCCGCGACCGCCCACCACATCTTTCAATCAATCATCCGGGGCTCATCCGGCTTGGCTCTACGCTACGCCATTAATGGGGGCAGACCCCCGCCCCTGACTGATCTCAACACATAATCCTAACCCTCAACCGATAGTGGCTCCATTTTGGTGTGGAAGCCCTCGGTGATTCCATTGTTGCGGGTAAAGCGCCACATAGTGGCAATCTCCAAAGACCAGGATTGGAGGGTTTCTCCGAGCTGCACCAACTGCGCCAGGCCGGCCTGGCGCAGTTGGTGAATGGCCTTGAGAAAGCGTGGGACCAGATC
>JAMCRM010000265.1 GCA_023380575.1 Acidobacteriota bacterium
TGGTGATTCAGAACGATAGCGGCAAGGCCATCCGGGCGGAAAGGCTGAAACTCGAATGGATTGGCCCGGATCGCAGCCGCATTGCCAACACGCCCGCAGCAGAAGTGCGGTATCTGAAGGGCCCGCGGCGGCCCAACATGATTCCCGGCCCGGTGGGACCCAAGGTATTGCGCAAGAAGAATCCGCTGAACTCCTGGGAAATCGAGGGCCGTGCATTTGCCGCCCGCATGATCCCGCCCGGGGAGTCGGCCAGCGGGTTTTTCTATTTCGAGACTGCTTTTCACCCCGGGTCGCGCCTCTACCTGACGGGACTGAGCGAAGCGGACACGGGTAACGATCTCTTCTATTACGAAGTTCCCGTTGATTAGCGGAGTGCGCCATGGCCAAACGGATTTTTTTCAGCTTGGTGGGGGCGGGCCTGGGAGCCCTGATCGGACTCCTGATTGACTTCCTGGGTGCGGGCCACTGGGTTATCGTGGCCGGTGGAGTGGCGGGCGCCGCATCGCCGTGCGTTTTCGGCGCCCCGGGAAAGTAGAACCGGGGGCACTTGCAAATTCGCGGCTCTCCCAGTAAAGTGCATGGGGAGGCAACTATGGCGTATTGTGCGAGTTGTGGGGCCCCCGTAGAGGGACGTTTTTGCGCGAAGTGCGGCACCCCGATGGGGTCTACCGCACCCGCGGCGGTACCCGGCGCACCCGCTGCGGGCGCAGGCACCCAGGTCGCTACGACCTCGGGGATGTCCGACAATGCAGCGTCGGCGTTGTGTTATTTGCTGGGATTGATCACCGGCATTTTGTTCCTGGTGATCGCTCCTTATAATCAGAACAAGGCGGTTCGGTTCCACGCGTTTCAATCGATTTTTCTGAACGTCGCCTGGATTGCTGTGTGGATCGCCCTGCACATTATCGGCATTGCTCTTCTGAGCATCAGCTGGGCCCTGGCAACCCTGTATGGATTGCTGACGATGGTGGTCGGGCTGGGCTTCTTCGTGCTTTGGATTTACATGATGATCAAGGCATACCAGGGCAATAAAGTCGTGCTGCCCGTGGTGGGGCCGCTGGCGGAAAAGCAGGCTTAACATTTCTTTGCGGCATCCGGTCCGGGGGATCTTTCAGACGACGCTTGCCCTCTCCGGCGCGCTGGCGGCGGCGGTTGTATACGCGCAAACACCCCGGATCGGTGCTGTCGAGTTCTACGGCTTTCGTAAAGTACCTGAAGCCAAAGCTCAGAGTGTGCTCGGGATAAAGGTGGGCGATCCCATCCCCGGTTCCAAAGGGGATCTCGAGCAGAAGCTGGAAGCCATCCCCGGCATTGTTCAGGCGCGCGTCGAAGCAGTCTGCTGCCAGGAGGGTAAAGCCGTCCTCTTTGTGGGTGTGGAAGAGAAGGCGGCGCCCCGCTTTGCCTTCCGCTCGTCACCCGCCGGCCAGGCCACCTTGCCGGCGTCTATCATCGATACCTACCACGAATACATGGACGCCGTGGAATCCGCGGCGCGCCGCGGCATCGTCGATGAGGACCTCACCCAGGGCCACCCGCTGATGGCCGATCCCGTTGTGCGCGGCTTTGAGCAGCGCTTCGCGGCATTTGCCTCCGCCAACCTGAAACTGCTGCGGGCGGTGCTGCGCGACGGTCCCGAAGCGGACCAGCGGGCCATGGCCGCTACCCTCATCGGATACGCACCCGGCAAAAAGGCCGTGGTGGACGATCTGCAGTACGCTATGCAGGATCCCGATGAATCGGTGCGTGCCAACGCCATGCGGTCGCTCACCGCAATTGCCGCGCTGGCCGCGCGCAAGCCGGCGCTGGGAATTAAAATCTCGCCCACCTGGTTTGTCGAGATGCTGAATTCCATCGTGCTGAGCGACCGCGTGCGGGCCGCCACCGCGCTGGTGAGCCTCACCGAAAGCAATCCCGCGGCGCTCGATCAGATTCGGCGGCGCGCGCTCGATGCGGTGTTGGAGATGGCCCGCTGGAAAACCCTCCGCTACGCCCTGCCGTCCTTCATTCTCGCGGGACGGCTGGCCGGACTTTCCGAACAGCGCATCCAGGATGCCTGGACCGGTGGCCGGCGCCAGGAAGTCATCGACCAGGCCCGCAAAGCGGCCGCGGACGGGCGATAGCCGCACTTTCCCGCTATTGCTGATATAGTGTTAGACTTCTCGCTTCGGAGATATCCATGAACGCTCAACCGCAATTAGGCGCCATTCTGGTAGTACTCGGCGGACTTCTGCAGGGCAGTTTCGCCCTGCCCATGAAACGCCTCGGCAAATGGCGCTGGGAAAATATCTGGCTGGTCTACTCGGTGGCCGGCCTTCTGATTGTCCCGTCCATTCTGGCCCTGGCGACCGTTCCGGGGCTGGGCGGAATCTACGGCTCCGCATCCATGGGGACGCTGGCGCTGGTGGCGCTGTTCGGTTTCGGCTGGGGTTTGGGTTCGACGCTCTTCGGTCAGGGCATCAGCCGCGTGGGTTTCGCGCTCGGTTTCGCCGTGATTCTTGGCGTCACCAGCGTGCTGGGTTCGCTGCTTCCTTTGTTGATCAACGATCCTTCCAAAATCGCGACTACGCAAGGGCTGTACCTGATAGCGGGCATCGTGCTGGCGGTGGTGGGGATTATCTGCTGCGCCATAGCCGGCGCCATGCGGGAAAAAGCCACCAAAACGGCCACTGACGCGGCGGCGGGCAAGTCAGGTTTCACCACGGGGCTGATTATCTGCATCGCCGCCGGCATCCTCTCCCCCATGCTGAATTTCGCGTTTGTCTACGGCAAGCCGTTGACCGACGCGGGCCTCGCCAATGGCGCGAATCCGACCCAGGCCAGCAACTCCATCTGGGTGCTGGGCCTCGCC
>JAMCRM010000266.1:0-3747 GCA_023380575.1 Acidobacteriota bacterium
CCCTTGGGGGGATATCAACGGGAAACTGTATTTGTCGGAGACGGCCGACCCTGCAACGCGGCCCTGGTCATACTCAAAGCGGCAAGAGTAACGGCCAGCGCTAGCGCCACGCTCCACCAGATACCCGCGTGCAAGAAGGGCGGGTAAACCAGCCCCGCCAGTACCCCTCCCAGATAAAACGCCGCCACGTAGGCTCCGCTCACGCCGGCGCCCTGTCTTCCGGAGGCGCCACCGGCTACCGCTTGGGCGGTGAAGAGCGCGCCCATCATCAAGGCGAAGCCCGCGAGAATCACCAGCGGGTTTGGCGTGGCCTGAACCAGAATTCCAGCCATCACCACCAGTAGCGCCAACCGCACTGCGCGGGCTTCGCCGATTCTACGGCTGAGAATCCCCGCAAAGGCACTGCCGGGGATACCGGCAAAGTAGGCAAAGAAGACGCCGCCAATCTGGGCCTGGGAGAGACCCAGGGCCTCGAGGCGGTAGGGGAGCAGGTTGGCAACGAAGAAGTTGATGAACAGAAGCGCCAAGCCAATGAAATAGAGCCGCCAGGCGGAAAGGCTGTACCGGGGCACAGCCAAGGAGAACGAGGCGCGCTCTCGAAAGAACAGAACCGAAAGCGCCATTGGCGGAAGCGAAAGCAATATCAATGCCTGCTCTACGCCAAGCCGGTCCGCCAGCACGCCCGCAAGCCCCCGGCCCACGCCGCCGCCAACCACGTTTGCCGCCACCCAGAGCCCCGCCATCTCGTGCGGCCTGCCTGGAAAAAGCTTTGGGATCAGTGCTAGTGAAAGCGCCGGAACCAGGGCCACCGCGGCGCCCTGGAGTATGCGCATGAAGGTCCAGCTGGTAAGGCTGGCGGAGAGCGCGGCCAAGACGCCAAAGAGGCCGACCAGGAACAACCCGCCGCCCAGCAGGTATCCGGCGGGCAGACGCAGCCGGGGCACAAGCGGAGAAAGCAGTACCAGGGCCACAAAAGGAAGGCTGATGCCAAGCCCGGCGGAACCCACAGGCGCGCCAAAAAGCCGCTCGAGCGCGGGCAGAAGCGGCACGGGGGCGTAGAGCGCCGAGTAGAGCACAATTCCCGAAAGCATCACACCCAGGCGCATGAAAGCTATCCTAAGACCATGCACGTGTTGCGGGTGGCGCTACCACTCCCCCTAGAGGCCATGAGCTACCTTCCACCCCACGGAGCGGAGACGGAAGAAGCTGTTGGCCGCCGCGTGGTGGTTCCGTGGCGAAACGAGCTGCGCGTTGGGTTGGTAATCGGCGCCGAGGAAGAGGCCGGGCATACCTTTCACCTGCGCAGCGCGGTGGCGTATCTGGACAAAAGCTCTTGGGTAACGCCTGCAGGCGTGGAATTTCTGCTTGCTGCTACAGCCGAGGTGTTTGCCCCCGTGGGGATCCTGCTCTCGGACCTGATTCCCTTTTTGGAGCCGGAGCTTGTTCACCGGGTACGGCTGTTACCGGGCGCACAGAAGAGCGTGGTGCCAAAGGGCCTGTCATCGCTTGATGATTGGCAAGAGGCTGCGGGGCTTGACCCAAAGGCCTTGGACCAGCTGAGAGAGGCGGGCGTGCTGGAGGAGGAAGTAAACGAGAAGAAACCGCTGCGGAAAGCGCTGGTTCCCGTGAAGGCCCCCGACCAGGAACTTTCTCCCAAGGCAAGGGCAGGCCTCGAGGCCCTCTATTCCCTCGGCGAGGCAGCCAGCATGGCGGAGCTTGCGCGCTACGCGGAGGTGGGGACCGCCGTTATCAAACGCCTGGTCGAGAAAGGGTATATCGGGCTGGAGGAGCGCGCCCTCGAGGCCCCGCGCCCCACAGGCCAAGCCATTGAGCCCATTTTTCTTCCCGAGCCTCCCCCGCGCATCAACGGCGGGCGCCTGCAGGAGCGTCTCCGGCTGCTGGCGGGGCTGGTTCAAAACAAAGCCGCGCTGGTGCTCTTCCCAGAAGTCTCACTACTCAACAGCTACCTCAAGAGCTTCCCCGGCGCCGAGCCCTTTCACGGCGAGATGCCTCCAGAGCTCAGGCGCCAGCAGTTTTCCAAGCATCACCAACTGGTCTTTGCCACCTATCAAGGCTTGATGCTGCCCTTTGCGCCCGAACGGATTGTGATTGTGGAAGATGCGGCGGACGCCTACAAACTGGCGGCGGGAAGCCGCGCCCACGCGGTAAGGCTGATAGAACTCCGCGCGCGCATGCTCGGGGTGCCCACCACCTATCTATCGCTGGTTCCTTCGGTCGAGACCATCACACTCAAGGGATATACCGCCAAGGCGCCCACCCCGCGGATTCACACCATTGATCTCAACACCGAAAGCGGCTGGCCCTTCACCGGCCAGGCGGTCTCGCTGCTAAGACAGGTGGAGGAACACGGGCGGCAGGCGGTGGTCCTGGTGAGCAGGCGGGGGTATAGCGCGGTGCTCCGCTGCAAGAGCTGCCAGTGGAAAGCCATGTGCCCCAACTGCTCGCTGCCACTAAGGTTTCACCGCTACGGACGCGCGGGAGGGCTTTTGTGCCACCAGTGCGGCCACCGGGAAGAGGCCCCCGATCTCTGCCCGGATTGCGGCTCGGACGTTTTTGAGCCAAAAGGACCAGGCGTGGAGTGGTTGGAGGAGGCGCTGGCGCGCCAGCTCCCAGGGATCAAACAGTACCGCTACACAGCGGACGACAAGGACAACATCGAGCCGCTGCTTCTGGGAGAGCCGGGGGTACTGCTGGGCACCACCGCCATCTTGCGGGCGCCCGTGCTGCCCGAGCTTGCGCTGGTGCTTCTGCCGTATGCCGACGGCTTTGTGCTCCAGGCCGACTACCGCGCCGCCGAGCGCTACCACCGGATGCTGTGGCAGCTTGCCGAGCTGCACCCAAGAAGAAGGCCGCTGCTTGCACTGCAGACCTATGAGCCCAAGCAGTTCGCGCACCGGATGTTGGAAAAAGGAGACCTCGAGGGCTTTGTCATCACCGAGCACGCACTGCGAAGCTCGCTTCACTATCCTCCAGCGGTCCGCATGTTGAAGATAGAAATCTCCCACGCCAAAGAGCCGGTTGCGCGGGAAGCCGCCATGAGGCTCGCCGAAGCGCTCGGGCCAAGGGCTTCAGCCGATGAACTGCTTGGCCCCGCTCCCGCCCCGGTGCCGCGCATCAAAGGCCAGTACGTTTTTCACTTGTTGCTGCGTGCGAGCACACCAAGGCTCTCTGCCCTGGTCCACAACCTGCCAAGCCCCAAAGGCGCCCGCATGCGCATTGATCCGGACCCACAGAGTTTTGTTGGGCTGCTGGAAGACTGACCTGTTGGTGCGGAGCCGTGGTTGGGGCGAAAGGGAGGGGGCGCGCCGCGGCGCGCCCCCTCAAAAACGCGCCCCTATATCTTGTTCTTGGGCGCGGCGCGGTAGGCCGGCGTACCCTATTTGTTATTTGACGTAGGTCAACCAGGAATTATATTTGGGGTTCTTGCCGGTGACGGCCTCGAGGTAGGCCGCCCGGATCTTCATGCTGTGCTCTCCCGCTAAACCGGTTCCAATGGCGCGCTGGTCGATCGACGAGACCGGTGTGACCTCGGCGGCGGTTCCCACCATAAACACTTCGTCCGCCATGTAGAGCTGGTCGCGGGTGGCTCGCACCTCGTGGACCTGGTAGCCCAGGTCCTTGGCAATCGTGATTACGCTCTCGCGGGTGATGCCCATCAGGTTTACCGAGTGCTCAACGGCGTAAAGCTTGTCATGGCGCAGGAAGAAAATGTTCTCTCCCGAACCC
>JAMCRM010000266.1:3779-6868 GCA_023380575.1 Acidobacteriota bacterium
ATCGGCTCCTTGCTGGGCCGCCTCGATGCGGGCGAGCGCGCTATTCACGTAATTCCCGCCCACCTTGGCTTTGCCGGGCATAACGTTGGCGGGGAAACGGGCCCAGGAAGAGGTGATTAGTCTGGCACCCTTCTTGATTGCTTCGTCGCCCAGGTATGTGCCCCAGTGCCAGGCGGCCACCATCACGTGGGCCGGATTGTTAGGAAGCGGGTTTACGCCGAGCGCGTTTGCCCCCAGCCAGGCAAGCGGGCGGATATAGCAGTCTTGGTAGTTGTTCTCTTTTACCACCCGCTTTACGGCGGCGGTAATTTCCGCGGGCGTGAAAGGAATGTCCATCAAGATAACTTTGGCCGAGTGAAAAAGGCGCTCCACGTGTTCGTCAAGCCGGAAGACTGCCGGGCCTTTGGGCGTGTTGTAGGCGCGGATGCCCTCGAAGATGCTGGTGCCATAGTGCAGCGCGTGGGAAAGCACGCTGACCGTGGCTTCTTCCTGTGGAACCATCTGGCCGTTGAGCCAGATAAGCCCAGCTTTAATCTTGCTGTCGGTGGCTTTGCCGCGTACTTCTGTCTGGGTGGCCATGCGTTCTCCTTATTGCCCTGGTCGGGCGACGAGTCCAACCATTTTACATTCAGACGGAACGCGCGTCGTCCTGCTTGCACAGTGGAGGCTGCCTTCAACATAAACCTGCAACTTTTTGTTTTGAGGGGTCACGGTGTGGTAACTGCGTCGACATACACCTCCGCCCGGCGCACCCAGAACTTCGGTGATCTGTTGGGGGCAGGAGGTTTTACCCGGGACGAACCAGCGGCTTGGTATGACGACGAAGACATTTAGCCTAGTCGCTTCAGGCGTCCTGGGTACAGCTTTCCCTAAGCCGCCTCGCCGAACAAGCACTCGTGGTTATGGTGCAAGGCGCAACCAAATAGGCCCCGTCTGCGAGCGGGCATAACCCTGAAGCCGGTTGGATTTTTTGTGGTGAGGGCAGGAAAGCACCCGTAGAGAACCTGCGAGGCTCACAGCTCTTTGATCAGCGAGCGGAGCGTGTCTGGCAGCAGGCGTAAATAGCCTTTTACCTCCTTTTGCCCCGTGGATAGCTGGAGGTAGCGGCGGGCGGTGTCCTGCAGGACGGCCATCAGGGCGGGCTCTTTCACCACCTGTGGCATCAACTCGCGAAGCTGGGCCTCGAGGCCCGCCGCCGCCAGATATTTGGCCGCCTGCAGAAGCTCTCCTTCGAAATTGCTCGCCAGCGGCCTACGCGTCATCCTGTCCGCTTCACACTTTACAGCGGCGTCTTGCAGCAGTTTTTGACAATTTGGACAAGGAGCCACCTCGCTGGGCGTTCCGCAAACCGGACAGGGAGGATTTGGATTCGCTTTCGACCTCCGGATAACCGCCCGCCCAGCCTTGAAAACCACCTCGCGCAACTCGGCGGGCGCGCTTTCGGCCAGCTTGTGGATACCCGACTCCTCCTCGAGGGAAAGCTCGGGCAGCCCAGACTCGGCCTTAGCCGCAGTTTTTTTGTGCGGCGCGCCGCCGGCCTGAAAACGAATTTCTTTCACCTGGCCAGGCAGCTCTTCTTGATAACGGCGCAAGAACTCCGCGCGCGAATAGGTGAGCTGGTGCGCGGCCACCGCGTCCTGCACGCGCACGGAAAGTATCCCATCCTCCAGCTTGTAGGCTTCGGTCATCGCGGCAAGGGCATCGCCGGCAATCCGCGGCCACAAGGAAAGCGCCTGGCCTTTCTTGAAACCGGGCTCGAGGCCGTGCGCTTTGAGCACCTTTGGCAGAAGGTCTCCAGCGCGCTTGGCGGTCCGTGCCATTCGTTTCCTCACCCTAACCCAAAGGGAGGGGAGACTAACCCCATACCCCCGCCTCGATTCTTATTATCCGGCCGCCGTTCTGCGGGGCCTCAAGGCCCGCAAAGATGGCCTGCGGCAGGCTTTTGGCGTACGAGAGCAGCGCTCCCTGGCGCCTGGAATCGAGTTCGGTGTGCCACTCGTCTACCAGCAGCAAGGGCGCCTCCTGGTAGTGCTGCCACAAGAGCTTGTGCTCCGCCAAGCGCATGGCCAGCACAATACTCCGGGCCTCGCCCCGGCTGGCAAACTTTCCGGCCTCGAGTCCGGAAAGCAAAATTTTTACATCGTCCCGGTGTGGGCCGATGGAGGTGGCCCCCCTTTCCAGGTCTTCTGGGAGGTTGTCCTCGAGGTCCTGCAAAAAACGCTCCGGGCCGGTTGTTTCTAGTGGCTCCAACCAAAGCTCGCCTGGCGCCAGCTCGTGGTATGCATTGTGTGCCAGCGGCCCCAACTTGCCTAAAATCCTGCGCCGGAGCGCCAGAATCTCGCCGCCGTACTTCACCAGCTCGTCATTCCAGACCCCAATGCCCCTGCCCCCCATTTTCAACAGCGCGTTGCGCTGTTGCAGCGCCTTGGCGTAGGCCGAAAGCATGGCGCGGTAACGGCTGGAAAAGCGCGAAAGCAGCAGATCCAGAAAACGCCGCCGCTCGTCGGGGCCGTCCAGGACCAACGCTAAATCATCCGGGCCCAGGAACACCGCACCGGGAAGCTCGGCCAGCTCGCGCAAACTCACGGCCTTTTCGTTCAGTTGATACTCGCGGCCCCCCTGCGAGAACCTGGTCTCGAGGCGGCTGGTGCCCCACTGGGTTTCCACCTCGGCGTAAAGCCAAGCCTCTGATTCGCCGAAGCGAACCCGCTCCAGGCTGCCGTTTGCCAGCTCACCTCCAAGCGCCAGATGGATGGCCTCGAGCAGGTTGGTTTTTCCCTGCGCGTTGCCGCCCACAACGGCGGTAAGCCCTTCCGGTGGGACCAGCTCCGGGCTGACCAGGTTGCGAAAGCTTCTTTGCCGCAGGCGTTGGAGGAGCACGGATAACAGCCTAACGTGTAAGTATCTCCACGGTGAGCCCGACCGAAGGTTCAAACTCACTAGGGCCAGAGGGAGCAAGGGTTTTTCAAGCCTTTCGACAAACTTAGACTGGAGATACTTGTGGCCGGTAACCGGGAGCCGAAAGCCGGCTTGATCGCTTTTCGTGCCTGCGCGGGGGTTTCGATTGAGCCGGGCGGTGGTGAAGGAGA
>JAMCRM010000267.1:0-773 GCA_023380575.1 Acidobacteriota bacterium
GTGAATCGGAAAGCCCGCCCACCGGCGGAGCCGGCGTCCACTCCCCGCCGTCGAGCGAGTACTCGGCTTTTTCGATATAGGTAAGCGCGTCGCTGGCCTTCCAGTGCACATTCAGTTTATTGCCGGTGCGCGTGGCCGCCAGTTCGGTAATGCGCGGCGGCGTATTGTCGATCAGGAACGGCTCGCTGGCTGCCGCTGTCGTAAGGGCTTCCGGGGGAGCATTGCTGGGGGCGTCCGAAGCGATCACCCGCACGCGGTATTCTCCGTCGGGAAAGGCCGTGGAGTCGAAGCTGAAGTACTTCTCCCGCAGGTCGTCCTTGAGGGTTTTCCACTCGCTTTCCTGCTCGCCCTTGATTTGCACCGTATAGACCAGGCGGTCCCCGTTCTCGTCGGAGGCGTTCCAGCGCGCCCCCAGCCATCCTTTGCTGTACTGCATGGTGGGGGCGCTGCCCTCCACCGAGGCCGTTCGCGAAGGCTGCTGGTGCCTGCCGAGCGGCGGCAGGGTCAGGCTGACGGGGGCCGAGGGCGTCAGAATGACGGGCGGCGGAAACTTATAATTGGACGGAGTGATCTCAAGGTCTTCCAGCCGCGGTTCGATGTTCTTGGGCAGATAGGCCAGTTCCACCCCGTCCAACTCGGGCGAACGGCCGTCGGTAGCGGCCGTAAGGGTGGCCTTCCACTGCACAAAGCGGGCTGAAGGGCAATTCACGCGGTCGCCTTTGGTGGAAACCACCGCCGCCGACCACGGGCTCCAGTTCTTCTGCGGCTGGTCC
>JAMCRM010000267.1:783-3292 GCA_023380575.1 Acidobacteriota bacterium
GGCGGGTTGGTGATCCGGGTGTCGCCGCAGGGGCAGGGCTTTGTGCTCTACCAGTTCTTCTGCGGCTGGTCCAGATTACCGCTGCGGGCCACCATGCGGATCTGTCCGCCCTCCGCCTTGCCGTCGAAACTCAGCCTTCCCCATTGCGAATAGGCCCCCGCATCGAAGACATCGCTCTCGATCGTACCCTCATGTTCGAGACCCGGACCGATCTCGTAAATCTTGCCCACGTTGGAGGTAACCGCGAACAACCGGCCGCCGCGGCCGGCTTCGAACCCGGTCACCTGCGTGGAGGATCCGTTGAGCACCACCGTGTATAAGGTTGCGGAATCGATCCGGTAAATGTATCCCTTGTTGCCCGTGCCCAGCAGCACGCGGCCGTCCCCGTCGAAAGCGATGGCATACACGACATCGTGGCTGTTGCTCCACACCTTGCGCGGATTGTCCTTGGAATCGATGCGGTAGACTTCGCTGCCTCCCGTCACGCTGCCACCCGGCCCGGCCAACGTGGGAGGCACGGGGACTGCCGGCCGCCCCGCCGCCACGACAGCGGAGGCAGACGTCGTCTGCACAGGCGCCGCCGGCAGAGGCTGCAAGGCCGGAACCGGGCGGACCGGCTGCTTGTTCCCGACCGCCGCGGCGTAAATCGAACCATCGCGGGCAACCGATACCGCCGTAACCTCGCGCTTGGCCGTCTGGTAGAGCACAAAGCCCTGCCCCTGCGGCGACACCCGGATCACCAACCCGCCCGGCTCGGTGCCCACAATCAGGTTGCCGGCGCCGTCTATGGCCATGGAGCGGGCGTGCGTTTCATCGGTGCGGAAGAAGACCGCGCCCTTGCCGTCCGGCGTTACCTTGTGCACCTCGCCGTGGTCGCCGGTGGCCACGAACAGGTCGCCCGAGGCGTCGAAAGCCATGGCCCAGATGTACTTGGCTTTGGGATCGTAATAGACCTCCGGTTTGCCATCCTGCGAGATTCGGTATACCTTCCCGTCCGGCGACGTAGCGGCGTACAGGCGGTCGGCTTTGTCCACCGCCAGCGCCTGCACGGCGAGGCCCTCCAGTTCGGCAAGCACTTTCTTGCCGCCTTTGGCGTCCAGGCGATAGATCTTGGCCCCCGGCCCGCCGCCGGCATACAGATTGCCTTTGGAGTCATGCGCCAGGGCCCAAAGATAGGTCGAGGAAGTGTCGTAGAGTTCCTGAAATTTGGGCGCCAGCGTCAAAAGGCCGTCGCTGCGGAGGGATAAATTATGACTGATTCCCTTTTCAAAATCCGAATAGTCGGTCTCCACCCACGAGCGCGTCTGCCCGGCGTGGCCCAGTGCCGCGCAAGCCAGCACGAATAAAAAAAGACGCGCCCCCCGCTGGGGGCGCAGGCAATCCATGGCTTTCTTCATTGAAATGGCGGGTTTCCTTGTCTATTTCACTGTGATTTTGAGCGCGTAACTGCCCGAAACCACGTAGTCGAACGGCATGGCCATCTGCTCGGAGGCGGTTTCCGGAGAGGTAATCATGTTGCTGCGGTTCGAAGTCCGCCCGGCCTGCATCACGTTCAGCACGGAGGAAGGCAGGCTGGGCAGAGTCTTGTCGTCGTAGTAGGCGGTCGGACTGGACTCCACCAGGGAGACGTACAACTTGTTATTGCTGCGCTCCTGGTTCATCAAAGAAACGGTCTCCGGCAGGTCCATGAAGCGGTTCATGTAGCCGGCCATGCTCTGCATGCGATTGACGGTATCGGCGTCGCTCAGCAGGATGCGGTGATCGCCCTTGGCCAAGCCGATGGGGAGCTTCACCTTGAATTCCCGCTCGAGGCGCTCCCCGCGGTAGGGCCGCAGGAAGACCTTCACGGGGACCTCGTCTCCGGCGCGCACCTCGGGGGTCTCCACCCACGCGTTTTCGATCGATGCCACGCGCCGCTCCGGCACCAGGTCCACCGTCACGTTCACGCGCTTCACGTCCGGCGTCTTCACCGCGTTCAGGTACAGGCGGTTGAACTTCTCGCCCCACCAGCTCGAAAGCACCATGGGAGCGGGCATGGGCAGCTCGCCGGAAGCCTGCATGGTGTTGAGCGAAATGCTTCCCTGGCCGTTCAATTCGACTTTTCCGGTCAGGCGGTAGGTGGCCTCGTCCATGGATTCGTTCAGCCCGGAGATGGAGTTGTACAGCGTGAGCATCATCAGGTACGGCGTCCATTTCTGCTGCACGAACACGTTGAAGCGGAAGTCCTTCTCCCTTCGCACGGTGATGCCCGCCGTGTCCATGGACCGCACTCTCACATTCACCGGGATCATGTCCGAGGAAGCCCCCAGCACCCCCATAATGCCGCTGTGGCGATCCTGGTGCAGCGCGCCCACAATCTCGGTGGCGGTGGCATATTTGTTGAGCTGGTATTGCGAGGAGAGCGTCATCAGCACCTCTCCCTTGCTCATGGGCATGTCCACCGGGCCAATGTTGAAGAACGAGTGCCCGAAGGCCAGCACGCGCTTGCCGTCGTTATAAGTGACCGTCC
>JAMCRM010000268.1 GCA_023380575.1 Acidobacteriota bacterium
ACCCTTGTTCTGTTGTGAAATGAAAATGCGTTTCAGCACGCTCGTGGCGGTTGCGCTGTCCGCCGCCACCATGGCGGGGCAGCCGCTCCCCTCGCCGTCCGCGGAACTCAACCGGCAATTGCCGCAGTGGCTTCGGTTCGGGGTCGATTACCGGGCCCGCATCGAGGGATTCTGGAACGGCGGTTTCAAAGACAATAACGAAGACGCGTACCTGCTGAACCGCTTTCGCGTGAACATGAAAATCCAGCCGAACGACTGGCTGAAGTTCGTTTTCCAGGGCCAGGACGCGCGCGTGTTCTGGAACGGCAAAGTTCCGCATGCGCCACCCTATCAGGACAGCATGGACCTGCGGCTTGGCTACCTGGAACTGGGCGATTCCGACACGGAGACCGTGAGTCTGCGGGCGGGGCGGCAGGAGTTGGTGTTCGGCGAGCAGCGCCTGGTGGGCCACACCAGTTGGGCCAACACCGCGCGCAGTTTCGATGCCATGCGCGCGACCTTTCGCTACCGCGGCTACCGCCTCGATGCGTTTGCCGCTTCCGTGGTCGTGCTCACGGACGGAGAGTTCGGGAGGCCGATCGCCGGTCGCCAGTTGGTGCAGGACAAACTGGTCGCCATGCTCACGGCCCACAGTCAGGGCCAAGGCTGGCGAGCGAACAAGGGGCCATCGGTAACCTGGATTCGAAAACCGCCGGCTTCCGCTGGGCGGGCCAACTGCCTGCCGGCATCGATTATGGAATGGAGATGGCCGCGCAGGCGGGCTCGCTGGGAAATGACAGGGTACGGGCCTGGGCTGGACACTGGGTAGCCGGACGCACGTTCCGGCGCGTCAAGTGGATGCCTCGGGTGAGCGCCGAGTACAACTATGCCAGCGGCGACAGGGATCCGCGCGACGGCAGGCGCGGCACTTTCGATCAGCTCTATCCCACGAATCATGGCAAATACAGCCTGACCGATCAGTTGGGGTGGCGTAATATGCGCGACCTCCGCTTCGGCCTCGATCTCAAGCCGCGGCCGAAATGGCTGATCCTCACGAGTTGGCACGACTGGTGGCTCGCCAGCGCGCGCGATGCCCTCTACAACTCCTCCGGAAACGCAATCGCGCGAGTGGCCGATGGCTCCGGCGGCACGCACATAGGCCAGGAACTCGGCGTGCAGGTGCTCTATACCTTCTCCAATGAGATGCAGGTCGGCGCAGCCGTGGGACATGTGTTTCCGGGGGAATTTCTCAGGAAAGCGACACCGGGGAAGGGATACACCATTCCGTACCTGGTGCTGGGGTACAGTTTTTGAAGAAAAAAGCAAGGCAAAAGGCAAAAATGGTATTGCGCTGGCTCCTTTTGCTGGTTGTCGCCTTTTATGCAGTATGCAGCTTATGTCTGGTGGCGTTGCGCTGGATCGACCCACCGTTTACCAGCGTGCACGTCGAGCGTCGGATTCAGGCGCTGATTCAGCGGCGCGCGTACCGGAAACGGTATACATTCGTTCCGTTGAGCCGGATTTCGGTGGCTTTCCGCCACGCCGTCGTTGCCGGCGAAGACGCCCGCTTCTACCAGCACCAGGGCATCGACTGGAAGGAATTGGGGAAGGTGCTGGACGACGACCTGGAACACGGACGCCTGGGGCGGGGCGGCTCGACCATTACCCAGCAACTCGTGAAGAACCTTTTCCTCACCACCAGCCGTTCGATCGTCCGGAAAGGGGTGGAGTTCACGCTGGTTCCTTTCGCCGAACTGATCCTCTCGAAGAAGCGGATGCTGGAACTATATATGAATGTGGTCGAGTGGGGGCCGGGCATTTACGGCGCGGAGGCGGCTGCCCGGAACTACTACCATATCCCGGCATCGGCGATCGGCCGCGAGCAGGGCGCCCGGCTGGCCGCTTGCCTGCCCGCCCCGCTTAAACGGAAACCCGCGCGCATGGACGAATATAGCGCGACCATTCTGGGCCGAATGGCTCAGGTGGGGTGGTAATCTAACCCGCGACGACGCGCAAGTAGAGATAGACCAGCGGCAGCACGAAGAGGGTGCTATCGACGCGGTCGAGCAAGCCGCCGTGGCCCGGCAGAAGCGTGCCGCTGTCTTTCACTCCGGCGCCGCGCTTCATGGCCGATTCCGCCAGGTCCCCGAACTGCCCCGCAATGTTGGCTCCCACGGAAAGCCCGATGGCGTGAGCCATCGGCACATGAGGCAGGACGCCCTGGAGAAAGAAGAACCCGAACAGGACGGATCCGCATACCGAAGCGACGGAACCTTCCCACGATTTGCCCGGACTGATCCTCGGCGCGAGCCTGTGTTTGCCCCACGTCCTGCCGACGTAATAAGCGGCAATGTCGCCCACCCAGCTCAGCGCCAGCCCATAGAGCAGCCAGTAAGGACTCTGGTTGCGCAGCAGGATGGCGAACTTCCAGGAACCGAAGACATACACCACGCCGAGCACCAGCAGGGATGCCCATGGCAGCGCTTTGGCGAGATCTTCGGCGCGCATCGCCAACACCAGCGCCAGCAGCGCCAGCGCGGTCAACAGCAGGCCGGCATCGCCTTGGATGAGCAACAGGAAGAGGCCCGCGGCATACCCGAGCGGTCCGAGCGCTCCAAACCCGTAGGACGCCACGATGCCGGAGTATTCCCGGTAGCAGATGACGGCCACCAGGGCGGTGACCGCGAACAGCAGCCAGAAGTGCCCCCAAAGGACCACATAGAGGACGAGGGGGATGAGGATCAGGGAGGTAAAGATGCGCTTCATCGAGTGAGTTCGATCACGTGTTCCTCTTGCAACCGGGTGCTCGACCCGTTTCCGCGCGCCTTGCTCAGGCCGCCATAGCGCCGGTCGCGCTTCTGATAATCCAGGATCGCCGTCAGTAGTTCCGCGCGGCTGAAATCCGGCCAGAGCGTCCCGGTGATGTACATCTCCGAGTATGCGATCTGCCACAGCAGAAAGTTGCTGATGCGCATTTCGCCTGAAGTGCGGATGAGCAGGTCCGGGTCCGGCGCGCAGGAGGTGTAGAGATTGGCGGAGATCATGCGCTCGTCCACCTGCAGGGTGGAGATGCTGCCCTCCAGGCGCGCCGCTTCCAGAATGGCGTTCACAGCGTCCACGAGTTCGGTGCGGCCGCCGTAATTGATGGCCAGATTCACCTGGAGCCCGCGATTCGCGGAGGTGGCTCCGATGACGCCTTCGAGTTCCTCGCGCACGCGCTCCGGCAGCGCGTCCACCCTCCCTATGGCGTGTAGGCGAATGCCGTTCTTCTGCAACTCCGGCAGTTCCTTGCGCAGATAGTAATGCAGCAGGCGCCACAGCGTATCGACTTCGGGGCGCGGCCGTTTCCAGTTCTCCACCGAGAAGGCGTACAGAGTCAGGAAGCCGATGCCGAGCCGCGCGCAGGTTTCGACCGTGCTCCGCACCGGTCCCACACCGGCCTTGTGGCCGGCCACGCGGGGCAGATTGCGGCGCCTGGCCCATCGCCCGTTTCCGTCCATGATAATCGCGACATGGC
>JAMCRM010000269.1 GCA_023380575.1 Acidobacteriota bacterium
TACGACAGCATCTATACCGAACGCTACATGGGACTGCCGCGGGACAACACCGAAGGCTACAACCGCAGTTCGCCCATCGGCAAGGCGTCGCAACTCAGCTCAAAGCTGCTGCTGGTGCACAACCTGGAAGACGACAACGTGCATTTCCAGAACACCGTGCAGATGATCAACGCCCTGGAGCACGCGGGGAAGATGTACCGGCTCCAGGTCTACCCGCAAAAGGCGCACGGCGTGACCGGCGCGGTGAAGAAGCATCTGCTGGAGACGACGACGCAGTTCTTCGAAGAGAACCTCAAGTCCGGGCCTGGAGAGCGGTAAACCGGAACATACCGTCCGGTAGGTATGGGAACCGGCACTGGTGAACGGCGCACCCGTGGCGGTAATCACCGATATCGTGTTGAACTTCCAACTTGCCCCGTAACGGGCGTTACCGGCGGCCCCCGCCTGCACTGCCGCCTCCGCGCGAGACCGGCGCGGCCGATACGCCGCTGCTGGCCGGCGCTGCGGCGGCGGGAGCCGCCACGGAAGCGGAGCGGGCAATGGTACCCGAATAACCCGACGAGGTATGCGGCACGGTGCTATAGCCGAGGCTGGAATTGTACGGCGACCCGCCGAAGCCGCCCATGTAAACCGGGCGCGGCGCATAGACCTGATACACCTGGAACGGGCTCCAGAAGGCATAGCCGTAAGGGCTGTAATAGGCGCCGCGCATGGGGATGAAGGTGAACATCCCGAAATAGGGGTTGTATGCCCAGGAGCTGGAGTTCCAGGAAAGTCCCGAATCGCGGATCGACTTCGCGGCCGAAACATTCGCCATGGCGACGTATTCGCCGCGCCGGCGGCTCCAGCGGTTCAGAGCATCGCCGGTTTCCTTGTCGAACTTCGTCACGGCCATTTCCCCGTCGAGCGAAAGCGCCTTACCCTCCTTCACTTCGATGGTCTTGTCGCCGGAAACCACTGCCACTTCGCCGTCGTACACACGCAATTGAGCCGGTTCCGAGTCGAACCGGTACAGCCCCTTCTTTTGCAGGTGAATGGTGGCGTCCTTGTCAACAATCGTGACCGAGTTGTCCTTCAGGATGTCGTCGACTTCCAGGATCATGGAGCCCGACAGGAACTCCAACCGGGTATCGATGAGGCGGTTGGTGATCATGCGGAAGGCGCTGTTCTCCCCCAGACGCAGAAAAACTCCAGGCGTAAGCAGCACTTCGGCGCGCCCCTGCTCCGTCTTAAGCTGCTCGTTTTCCTTTACTTGCGGGAAA
Organism: Acidobacteriota bacterium; assembly: GCA_023380575.1. The sequence continues at coordinate 1,263 of JAMCRM010000269.1, forward strand.
TTGCCGATCTTGGTATCCACCTGCTGGGCGCCCAGGAAAACACGCCCTTCCACATAGTGGATCATGCCGGAACGGGCCGAAATCGCCGATTGGCCAAATGCCGACACGCTGGCGAACGCCATCGCCGGGATTAAAAACCTGAGCCGCCGTAGGGATGTCATATAGACTCCTGGGTACTTACACTTTCCCGCCAATGCGGACGTTTGTCAAACTGTTTACGTTGCAGGGAAAAATACTCCCGAGGCGATGATCTCCGCCGGACCGGTCAAATAGAGAGAGTCTCCGGCATGACGAAGGCTGAGCGGACCGGCCGGCGTCAGCACTTCCACGGGGCTTTTCACCATCCCTCGGGCAAGCGCCGCCGCCACCGCGCCTGTCGAGCCGGTCCCCGAACTCATGGTTTCGCCCGCGCCCCGTTCCCAAAACCGCACTTCGAGGGCGTGCTCGTTCGCCGGGCGGATGAAAGACACATTCGTCCGGTTCGGGAAATACGGGTGGCGCTCGATTTCCGCGCCCATGGCCCGCCAGTCGAAATCGAAATCCGCCACAGGCACAACGCATTGCGGATTGCCTACCGCCACCAGGGTGACCTCACGCGCGCCGGACGAAAGCGGCAGTTCGAACTTTCCCGCGGTGATTTCGGCGTGCCCCATATTCATATCGAACACGAACCGCAGCCCGGATCTCTCGATCAGGTGCAGTTCTTTTACACCGGCGCCCGTGCGAACCCGGATATCGCTGCCGCTGAAACCGTGGTCGATGAGAAAAGCGGCGGCGCAGCGGGTTCCATTGCCGGAAATCTCCGGTTCGCTTCCGTCGGAATTGAACAGCCGGATGGCACAATCGTAGCCCTCGCCGGCGCGCCCGACCAGCATCCAGCCGTCGGCGCCGATGCCGGTGTGCCGCTCGCAAATGGCACAGGCAATGGCGGGCAAATCCCCCGCGGGCGCCTCCTCGTTCCAGGTCAACAGAAAATCGTTTCGGGCGCCATGCGCTTTCACAAAAGGAATCTTATCTGGGTCCATGCAAAGGGCTCTCCGCGCGGCGGTAGATCTCGATCACCTGCGCGCGCTTCACGACAATGATTTTAACAAGCTCGTAGTTCGGGCCACGGCGCCGCGCCCGGTTGATGCCCGACTGGACTGGTTCGCCGCCCATGGTGACCGCCCACTCCTCCCAGAGGAACAGGTCCGGACGCGCCACGGCGGCCTGCCAGTGCGGTTCGTTATCCGTGGTCAGCGTCTCCTTGAGCGGTATGCCCAGCCCGCGATAGATGCCGGTCAGATCGCCGAATTGCGTGAAAATGCCGGAGCCGGACTTGTAGCGCGGTCCCAGATAGGCGGCGGCCTGCCCGGTCCAGGCCCGGCGCGGCGTGGAATTGACCTGCGCTTCCTTCCAGGTGACCCATGCATCCTCCCGCGGATGGAGCAGCCAGGGCGCGGTTGCGGCCAACACCACCAGCAGCGCCGCCAGCCTTTGCCGGCGCTCCGGGATCAGGGAAACCAGCGCGGAAGCCGCCAGGGCCGCCAGGGGCAGAACCGCCATGCCGTAGCGCGTATTGTAATGGCTGTGCGGCCAAAGGTCCGGGACGAAAATCGGGGTGCCGGAAGAGTGCACGCTCCAGACATAAAACAGGCCCGGAAGCGCCAGCAGCAAAACCGGCCAGAGCGCCTTGCGCAGCAGGGCCGCCAGAAGCCCTATGGTCCCGAGAATCAGCAGAGGATAACCGGCGCACCAGCGGACCGCCGCCCCGTAATAGTCGAGCGCCTTTCTCCAGTCGCCTTTGCCGGGATAGGGCACTGCGCCCTGAATCGCCTGGGCGGACCAGGGGCCACGGTAGAACGCCAAGCCGTCTCCGAAGAACCACCAATTGTGCGCCATCCAATAGAGCGGACCGAGAGAGGCCAGCGCCCCGAAAAGGATCGCGCTCCGCAGCCGGTTGCGTTTCGCCGCGATGAGGAAATACAGCGTGACCGCCGGAATCAGAAACCAGCCTTCATAGCGGGTCAACGTACACCACAGGCAGGCGATACCGGCGCCTATCACCGCAAACGGGGATTCGCTCTGCCGGAACCAGACGCTGAAGTAGAGCAACGCCAGGAAACCGGCCAGGAAAATCGGCTCCGTCATGGGAGTGGATTGCAGATAAAGCACGTTCGGGTTGAGGGCGAGCAGAGCCGTGGCCGTCACCGCCGCGGCCGTGCTGCCGAAAAGCCGCCGGATGGTGGCGAACAGAAAGGCGCCCGCGATCACGAAGCAGAAGGCCGAGGGAATCGATCCCGCCAGTCCGCTCCGCCACAGCGCATCGTTGCTGATGAAGGGCAGCATGAGGGCGTGCGGCAGGGGCAGCCACACGGTGCCGATCTGATCGTAGCCGGGGGTGCGGGAATCCAGAATACGCCGCGCGATGTTCAGGTGCGCTTCGGCATCGCCGTAGTACAGGATCGAGCCCCGGGAAAAGAAGAAGAAAACGGCACAAGCGCTCCAGGCGGCCAGGATCGACAGCACGAGCAGCACGGGACCCACTCCCCCGCCCTGTGATTTTGCCGTCTTCCCGCCGCCTTTCCGCTGCGTGGCCGTATCGCAGTGCCGCTGCGTCACAATCACCTCAAAAATCCGTGAATTCTTTGAATTCCCGGTATCGGGCTTCAATTTCGTCCCGCGTCAGGGTGCGGAAGCGATCCACACCGAATTTTTCGCAGCAGAAACTCCCCATCACCGAGCCGTAAATCACCGCGCGCCGCAGTTCGCAAAAATCGACTGATTCCGCGCCGGCATCGACGCCCCTGCTGGCCAGATAGCCGATGAACCCGCCCGCGAAACAGTCTCCCGCGCCGGTGGGGTCCATGGCGTCATCGACGTGGGTGCCTTCCAGGTACAAAGTCTCGCCGGGCCTGCCCAGCGCCGCGAGGAGATCGGCGCCCAGGGGCGGCCCATCGTGCGTCACGGTCAGTTGGGCCGAGTGTTCCCACTCGTGCAGCCCGGTGCGCAGCGTCATGCGCGGGGGGATGCGGACGCCCGTACCGAGATCGCCGTCCTCGCGAGGCGGCACGGCAAGCAGCGCCTGCTCGGCCCACAGCACCATTTGGAGCGTCAAGAAGAGCAGCTCGGGGACCGTCGCCGCCACGTAGCTGATGTCCGGGGCCAGGTCGAGGTCGAGTTCGATGCCGCGGGCCCGGATCTCGTAGCCGCGGGCGTCGGCGACCTGGCGCACCGCGTCGTTCAGCTGGCTGTG
>JAMCRM010000270.1 GCA_023380575.1 Acidobacteriota bacterium
GGATGAAATGGAACACCGGCCAGACCACCGCGTTGGGAAAGCCCTCATAAAACGCGCGAGCGGCGTCGGGCGCGATGTCTACGGGGCGGCAGCAGTAGCCATGGCACGCGGCGGCGATAGCCCTGTCGCGCTCCGCGGCGTCAACGGGCTCGTTCTCCCCGGACCAGCCGGCCCACACCCCGCCGCTCTGCCGCAGAATCGGATCCATGGCGGTGGCCAGTCCCCCGGAGCTGGATTCGGCGCGCCACGCCCCACCGTCCTGCCGGAGCGTAAACGGCAAACGGTTCGAGACCACGACCAGTCTGCCCATTCCGAAACAAGGCAGCACCCGCGCTGCCGCTGAGAGGGGACGCACATCGCCCGGCCGGAGCAGCGGTGTACTTTGAATCAGGGGGTGAAGCATGAAGACAGGGTCGCTGCTGTTATTACTGTGCGGCGGGTTATGGGCGCAAAGCCCGTCATGGCTGAAGGGTTATCACCTGGCGGGACCGCCGGCGCCGGTCACGGCCGTGGCGCCGCGCAACGCCGCGCTCGAAAACATGCAGGATGTCCAGTTGCAGACCATGTGGGCGATTCGCGAGGCGCGCGACGCGTCGAATTACTACGCGGTCACGGAGGCCATTCGGGAAGCCCGCGCCAATGCCGCCCTTATCGCCCAACTGCAGGCGGCGCAGCCAGGCGCGAAAGCAGCGCAACCCGCCTCGTCCATCCCACTCAAGGTGCCGGAGTCGCGTCCCGAGTTACGCTGGGTCGCCTCATCGGCGGCCGGGAACCGCTGATCCGGTTCGCGCGGCGCCCACGCAACCGAACGGCGGCGCAAGCATCCGATACTCTGAGATGAACAAACTGGCCCTCGTGTCGTCTTTGGCTGTTCTGCTCCCGGCGTGGGCCCAGCAGGCCCCGCCGAAAACACACCTGAAACCCGGCGACGCCGCGCCCGGTTTCACCCTCCCTTCGACGGCGGGGAAGCCCGTCAGCCTCTCCGATTACCGTGGCAAACCGGTGGTGCTGGCCTTCTTTCCCGCGGCTTTCACCGGGGGCTGAACCAAGGAAATGCTGGCGTACCAGGCTGGTATCGCCTCCAGGTTCCAGGGAGCACAAATATTCGGCATCAGCACCGACAACCTGCCCTCTTTGAGCGCCTTCGCCGGGAAGTTGAAGCTGACGTTTCCCCTGTTGAGCGACTTCGTCCGGCGCGATACCGCCAAGGCCTATGGGGTCCTCATGCCGGACCGCGGAATCGCCAACCGGGCCACCTTCGTTATCGATAAGGACGGCAGGATCCAATATATTGAGGAGGGTTCCGCGGCCCTGGATCCCACCGGCGCGGAACTGGCGTGTAAACGGATACACCCGTCGCGAAAATGAGTGCGGATCACAGCCCGAAGCGTTCCTCGGTCCAGGGATCGCCGCGCATGTGGTACCCGTTACGCTCCCAGAACCCGGCTCGGTCCTCTGCAAGCAGTTCAAAACCGGCGACCCATTTGGCGCTTTTCCAGGCGTACAGGCGGGGAACGATGAGCCGCGCCGGTCCGCCGTGCTCGGGAGCCAGGGGCTTGCCATCATGAAGCAGCGCGACCAGCGAATCTTCCCCGAGAAAATATTCCAGGGGCAAATTGGTGGTCCAGCCGCGGTCGTATGCGTGGACCAGGACGAAACGCGCTTCGGGCAAGGCGCCGCCGGACAAATCGAGCAGCGTTCGGGTGGAAACGCCCTCCCATAGGTTATTGAGGCGCGACCAGCGCGTGACACAGTGGAAATCGGCGAACACCCGGATCCTCGGAAGTTGCTGAAATTCCGGCCAGTTCCAGGAAGCCGGCCGGCCCACGCCTCCGGTTACCCGGAGAGTCCACCGGGCGAGATCGATGGTGGGCGGGCCGCTGGCATCCAGCACAGGCCACTTCCAGGTGCGCGACTGCCCCGGCGGCAGACGCTCCTCCCGCTCCACGTCGGAGCTGCGGATGACCCTGGCTTCCCCCTCCATGCCCTTATTTTACGCGCTTCCCGCGTGGGCGCATGGTTGCGGCGCGAGGCGCGGCTTGCGCTTTAGCGTGATTTCTGCATAATGGCTAGAAGGCGGCCCTATGTTAGCCCGTCGCCGCACACTGGTATCTCAGGTGCATGAAACCATCCCGATGACTCGGTCGGCTGTTCGTATCGTGTTCCGATTGGTTCCGTGTGTGCTTGCGTCCACCGGTCTGCTGCCGGCACAGGTCCTGATGCAGGGTTCTGGCCCGGCCGGCACGGTGCGCATTTTCAATACTGATGCGGCAATTCTGGAGTCTCAGGAGCCTCGCAAAGACCTGCCCTGCGAAGTGACCCCGATCAAGCCCATCCTGGGCTTCGATTTGAAATTTCATGCCGGTTACGAAGTGAGCGTCCCGCTGAAGGACCTGGCGGGTTCGGAAAATCTGCTCACCATGGTGTTCCGGGTCAGCCCGGAGAACCGCACCGATGAGCCGGTCTACTTTTCCCAGCGCATCGCCGTGCCGGTGATCGAAGATAATGCCAAGGGCGACGCCTACCTGCAAGGGGCCTTCGACGTAGGCGAAGGCAAATACCACGTGGACTGGCTGGTGCGCGACCGCAGTGAACGGGTCTGCTCGTCGTACTGGGACGTGGCGGCCAATCTTCCGGATAAAGACAAGCAGATGGCGCTGGAGATCGCTCCGGGCGCCGTGCAGGCGTTTGACCGGGAGCCGTTCAAAGATGATCCGCCCATTGAACGCACTCAGCGGGAAGGCCCGCTGGACGTGAAGGTGATCGTCAATTTCGCGCCCCAGAACGCGCAGTCCGCCACCCTGCAGCCGCTCGACACCAACGCGCTCATGTCCATCCTGCGCAGCATCAACCGGGATCCCCGCATCGGGAAATTCTCCGTGGTCGCGTTCAATATGCAGGAGCAGCGCGTGCTCTACCGCCAGGACAATGCGTCCACTATCGATTTCCCCAAGCTCGGCGAAGCCCTGACTTCGATGAACCTGGGCACGGTGGACCTGAAACGGCTCAGCCAGAAGCATGGCGATACCCATTTCCTGGCCAGTCTCATCAGCAAGGAACTGACCGCGCCGGAACGGCCGGACGCGGTGATTTTTGCCGGCCCCAAGGTGATGCTCGACGAAAGCGTCCCGCAGGATACCCTGAGGGAAGTGGGCGAGCCACAGTTCCCGGTCTTCTACATGAACTACAATCTGAACCCGCAGTCCAACCCCTGGCGCGACGCCATCGGCAACGCGGTCAAGTATTTCAAGGGCTCCGAGTACACCATCTCCCGGCCGAGGGACCTGTTTTTCGCCTGGACCGAGATCATGAGCCGTATAGTAAAATCGAAAGTGGGAAGGCAAGCGTCCAACGTTTCGTCAAAGTGATCCGATGCGTCTGTCCGGCGTCGTTTTCGGTGTCTGGCTGCTGAGTTCCTTACCGTCGTCCGCACAGCAGTTCAACGCCGCCGAGAACCTTGCGCCGTATATCCCCAGCCCGCAAATCATCGTCGAGAAGATGCTGGAAACGGCGCGGGTCAAGCCGGGCGAAATGGTGTACGACCTGGGCAGCGGCGACGGCCGTATCGTGATCACCGCCGCGCAGAAATTCAAGGCCAATGCGGTCGGGGTGGAACTCTCCGGCGACCTGTGCCGCGCCACCATGGCCCGCGTCAAAGCCATGGGGCTCCAGGACCGGGTCAAGATCATTCACGGCAACCTGCTGAAGGTGGACCTCAGCCCCGCCGACGTGGTCACGATTTACCTGCTCACCAGCTCCAACGACCGCCTGAGGCCCAACCTCGAAAAGTATCTCAAGCCCGGCGCGCGGGTGGTCTCCAACGATTTTGAGATCCGCGGGTGGCACGCCGCGCAGGTGGTGCGGGTCACCGAGGCCGGAGTGACCCACTCGATCTACCTGTACGAGATCCTCAAATCTTCCGCGGTGCGGAAGTAGCCTTTCCTTTCCCGGATTTGTCCAACTGCACGCGAATCGCGTTCAGGCCGCCGTCCACATCCTGCTCCGCTTCGATCGCCAGCCGGTCACCGCGCTTCAGGCTGCGGGGATTGGCGCCGCCCGCGAACCGGGTCTTGCGAGTGCGGCGGAACTCCAGTTCGCGATAATCGTCCAGCTTCAGGGCGATCACTTTGTCGCTGATGCGATCGAGCGTGCCGGTGAAGGTAGGGTAGGGTTGGGCAAGTGCGGCCATGGCCGCGAGCAGCAGCCAGCAGAACAGCGCCATATCAAAACAAAAGCCGATCGCCGACGTTCAGCCCGTTGCGCGCGGCTTCGCCCCCGCCCAGTTCCAGCACGAACTGCGCGCGCGCGTGGCCGCCATACGTGGGACACTGGCTGGCTTTGGAGTTGCAGGGCGGGGTGTTGGCCGAGATCTCCACAACCCGCTGGCCGGAATCCAGCCAGATGATGTCCAGCGGAATCCGTACCTGGTACATGTAATAGCTATACGCGCCCGGCCGGTCGTGGATGAACAACATACCGGTGCCGCGCGGCACCGCGTCCCGAAACATCAGCCCGCGTTGCAGATCGAAAGGGCGGATGGCCACTTCGGCACGGACCTCCCCGCCGTTGGGCAGTTTCACCGTGCGCCTGTCCAGCCCCGCCAGCCCGCTTTCCTGTTTCGCGCCGCACCCGCATCCGATCCCCAGCAGAACGACGCATAACCCCAAGCCCCGCATGAAATACGATAGTAGCGCGCTTCGGCGCGGCGCTCCCGCAAAGGGTGACGAATCGCACAGTCTGCCGCTCTTCGCCCGATGTATGATTTTCACGTGGCGTGGTCGGGCATCATCCGAAGTTGGGACAACGAGCGCCGGCAATACCGGCAGTTGCTGCTGCGGTTCGAGGATTGCGAAGAGCCGGTGTGCCTGGCGCGACTTTACGACGGCGACAGGCCCATCGGTGACGCCCGCGCCGATAACGCCTATGACGCCCTGGAGCAGGCGCTGCGCCTTGCCCGGGAGTTTTTCCACGATCCCTCCATCACCGAAGCCAGTGTGGCGTGGTGTCAGGTCACGTGAGAGCGGTGCGCTAAAATCGTACCAGTTCATGTTCTGGAAACGGGTACGCCTCACCCTTGAAATGATCAAGTTCGAGCACTCCCTGTTTGCGCTGCCTTTTGCGCTCACGGGAGCGCTGCTGGCCATTCGGGAAGGCGGACCCGAGGCGCACGGGGCGGGCCCCAAGTTCGCCTTCATCGTGATCGCCATGGTGGCGGCGCGGTCGGCTGCCATGGCCTTCAATCGCCTTGTGGACGCCGATCTGGACGGGCGCAACCCGCGCACCAGCCGGCGCCACCTGCCCGCCGGGCTGCTCTCGCGAAGTTTCGGCTGGGGCTTCGTCGCGGTC
>JAMCRM010000271.1 GCA_023380575.1 Acidobacteriota bacterium
CCGCTTCTACCAGCACCACGGCATCGACTGGACCGAACTCCACAAGGCCGCGGACCAGGCCCTGGATAAGGAAAGGCTGGGGCGCGGCGCTTCCACCATCACCCAGCAACTGGTGAAGAACCTGTTCCTCAGCACCACGCGTTCCGTCATCCGCAAGGGTGTGGAGTTCACGCTGGCGCCGATGGCCGAGGTGCTTTTGGGCAAGCGGCGGATTCTGGAACTGTATCTGAACGTAATCGAATGGGGACCGGGCGTATACGGGGCGGAAGCGGCGGCGCGGCAGTATTACGGCGTTCCCGCCGCGCGCATCGGGCGCGAGCAGGCGGCCCGCATGGCGGCCTGCATTCCCTCGCCGCTCCGCCGCAAGCCCGCCCGGATGAACGAATACAGTGCGGACATCCTCACCCGCATGCGGCAGGCGGGCTGGTAGGGGCCTACCGGAACTGCTCGTCGATTTCCACCTGGTAGCCGCTGGCCAGGCGGTTGGTCTCATTGGCCATTCCCACTACCGCCATCAATTCGGCGAACATCGCGGGAGTCATGCCGGCTTTGCGCGCCGCGGCGGTGTGGGAAGCGATGCAGTAACCGCACTGGCTCGTCACGCTCACGGCCACATAGATCATCTCTTTGACGAGCGGATCGAGTTCACCCGGCGCCATAATCTGCTTGATGCTCTCCCAGGTGCGCCGCAGCGTGCCGGGGTCGTTGGCCAGGGCCTTCCAGAAGTTGTTGATCCAATCCGTGTGACGCGTGGCCATGATGTCGTCGTAGACGGCCCGCACCTCGGGGGTAGCCTCGGGGTATTCCACCAGTCCGAATGTCGCCATGCATCAACGATACATGGTGGGAAAGGCCGTGCGCATCTCGGAGGCGCCGGCGCGGGCGGTCTCGATCTGCACCAGATCTCCCTTGCCGATACCGGGACAGCGCGCGGCCGCGCGGTACCAGTCTTTGGGATCGTCCACGAGTTCGGGCCAGAAGGGAAACAGGCGGCACTGCGTGGGCTTGGCTTCGTGGATGGAGCAGCCGCTTTCGTTCAGGAACGGGCAACGTACCGCGCGCGGGGTGCGCAGGCGGCGCAGGTGCGCGGTCCGGTATACGTACCGCCGCTCGAAAGCTTCCGGGCTCATGCCCAGGAAGCGGGCGGCGCGCAGCAAGTCCTCTTCAGTAAGGTAAACAAAACCCTGTTCCCGGCAGCAGGCGGTGCACTCGGGCTGGCACTCAAAACGCATGCAGGTTCGAAGCGCGCCGCCCTACATCTTGTAGCGGCCGAGGTCGTCGTCGGGCAGGTTCTCCAGCCAGCGCCGCAACTCCTCGTTGCTGACTTTGTCCGAGATTGAAGAAGCCTGCTTGCTGGACTTCAGCACTGCATCCTCGACGAAAATCGGGCAGTCCAGGCGCAGGGCGAGGGCCAGAGCATCGCTGGGGCGGGAATCTACGCTGATCAGTTCGCCATCCCGCTCCAACCAGATCAGCGCGAAAAACGTGTCTTCTTTCAGTTCGTTGACCACGACCTTGCGGACCCCGGTGTGAAGGCCCAAGAGGAGGCTCTTAATCAGGTCGTGCGTCATGGGACGGGGGGTTGCGACCTTTTCGATTTCCAGGGCGATGGCATTGGCTTCGTAAATGCCAACCCAGATCGGAAGAACCGTGTTGCCATTGATATCCTTGAGGATGACGATGGGCATATTGGTCACGGGGTCCATCATCAGTCCGCGGATCTTCATTTCGACTTCCATGCGAACCTCCCCACCTCAATTACACCATAATCCCCAGACTCTCACCCACCAAAGAATTCGGTCCCGCGCGCGTTACCCGCACCGTAAGGTACTTCCCGAGAAGCGCTTCATCCACCGGTCCGGAGTGCGTGAAATTGAGGGTGCGATTCTGCGCCGTGCGGCCAATCCACTGGCCCAGCACCTGGTTTCGCCCCTCCACCAGCACCTCCTGCTCCGTCCCGATCTGCGCCGCGTTCCGCCTGATCTGGATGCCGCGCTGCTTTTCGTTCAACGCCACCAGGCGGCGGGTCTTTTCCTCATCGGAAATGCGGTCTTCCATGGCCAGCGCCGCCGTATTCGGCCGCGGCGAGTACTTGAAACTGAACAGGGAATCATACTCCACCCGGTCGAGCAGGTCCATGGTCTCCAGGAACTCCGCTTCGGTCTCCCCGGGAAAGCCCACAATAATATCGGTGGTGATGGAGATGTTGCGGCGCGAGGCCTTCAGCCAGGCGATCCGCTCCAGGTACTCCTCCCGCGTATACTGGCGCTGCATGGCGGCCAGCACCCGCGTGGACCCGGATTGCACGGGCAGGTGCACGTGGTTGCAAACGGCCGGACTCGCGTCCATGGCGTCCACGATGGATTTGCCGAAGTCGCGGGGGTGCGAGGTGGTGTAGCGCACGCGCCGGATGCCGGGAACCTCCGCCACGCGCTCCAGCAGGGTGGCGAAATCCCAACCCGCCGGCGAGGGATCGCGGTAGCTGTTGACGTTTTGCCCGAGTAGCTGGATTTCGCTGTAGCCGGTTTCGGCCAGGCGGCGCGCCTCCGCCATGACGCTCTCACTGGTGCGGCTGCGCTCGGGCCCGCGCGTGAACGGCACCACGCAGTAGGCGCAGGATTTATCGCACCCCTCGATGATGGTGATATAGGCCCGGTAGGGATTGTCGCGGCGGGTGAAGGGCGTATCGAAAGTCTCCTCCGTCTGGAGGTTCAACCCGGTAACGTGGCGGCTTCCCCGCTCCAGTTCGTCCAGCATCTGGGGAAGCTTCGTGTAACTCGCCGAGCCCGCCACCAGGCTGACGTGCGGCGCCCGTTCGAAGATGCGTTCCCCCTCCTGCTGCGCCACGCAGCCCAGCACCGCGAAGAGTTTCCCGGCGCCGGCTTCGCGCTTGAACTGCTGCAGCCGGCTGAAAACTTTCTGTTCGGCCTTATCCCGGATGCTGCATGTGTTATAAAGCACCAGTTCGGCCTCCTCCGGCGTCTGGACCGGGCGGTAGCCGCGGGCCAGCAGGGTGCCGACCACTTTTTCCGAATCGTGGACGTTCATCTGGCAGCCGAAGGTTTCGATGTAGAAGGTTTTCCCAGGCACTATGCTGCCATTTTAGCGTGTCCTGCCGCGCGCTATAATTTCCCTCTCCTATGCGCAAAGCCTCCGCTCTTCTGCTGTTTGGATTCACGGCCCTATTTGCACAGACCGGCACCCGCTTCGACGTTTCGGCCCTGGACAAGTCCGCCAACCCCTGCGTGGACTTCTACCAGTACGCCTGCGGGACCTGGATGGCAAAGCATCCCATTCCCGCCGACATGTCCTCCTATGGACGCATGACGGAGATCGCCGAGCAGAACCGTCTGCTCCTTAAAGACATTTTGGAGAAGGCCGCGGCCGGCGGAAGCAGCCGCAGCGCCGTGGAACAGAAGATCGGGGATTACTACGCCGCCTGCATGGACGAGAAGGCCATTGAAGAGCGCGGCACGGCTCCCTTGAAACCCGAACTGGAGCGCATCGCCGCCATCGGGAACCGCGCCGGGCTCGCCGAAGAACTGGCGCGCCTGCACCGCATAGGCGCTCGCGGCCTGTTCGGCTTCGGCGCAGGGCCGGACATGAAAAATGCCAACCAGAACATCGCCAACCTGTTCCAGGGCGGCCTGACCCTGCCGGACCGCGACTACTACCTCAAGGAGGATGCCAAATCCACCGCTCTTCGCGAGAAGTACCTGGCGCACCTGCGGGCCGTGTTCGGGCTGCTGGGCGATTCGCCGGAGGCCGCCGCCGCCAAGGCACAGGTGGTGATGGAGCTCGAAACCGGCATGGCGAAAATCAGCATCGACCGCACCTCCCTGCGCAACCCTGCCAGCCGGTACCACAAGATGACGCGCCAGGAACTGGGATCGCTGGCGCCCGAATTCGACTGGGACCGGTACTTCGCCGGCACCGGAGCCGTGGCCTTCGACAGCCTCAACGTGGGCATGCCGACGTTTATGCGCGGCCTGGATGCCATGCTGCACGAGGTCCCGCTCGATAAGTGGAAGGTCTACCTCGCGTGGCATTACGCGCACTCGCAGGCGGAAATGCTGCCCGTGGCGTTCGTGAAGGCGAATTTCGATTTCTTCTCCCACACGCTGGCCGGCGTCAAAGAGATGCGCCCGCGTTGGAAGACCTGCGTTTCCGCGGTGGATGGCGACCTGGGTGAGGCCCTAGGCCAGATCTACGTGGAGCGCGCCTTCGGCGCGGACGGCAAGGCCCGCACCCTGAAAATGGTGGACGCGCTCGAAGAAGCCCTTGAGAAGGACATCAACGAGCTGCCCTGGATGACCCCCGCCACGAAGAAACAGGCGCTCGTCAAACTGGCCGCCGTCACCAACAAGATCGGCTATCCGGACAAGTGGCGCGACTACTCCACGGTAGAGGTCAGGCGCGACGATGCCCTCGGCAACAGCATTCGCGCCAACGAGTTCGCCTACCGGCGCAACATAGGCAAGATCGGCAAGGACGTGGACCCCAGTGAATGGGGCATGACGCCGCCCACCGTTAACGCCTACTACTCTCCCTTGCAGAACAACATCAATTTCCCGGCCGGCATTCTGCAGCCACCCCTGTTCGACCGCACCATGGACGACGCGGTGAACTTCGGCGCCATAGGGGCCGTAATCGGCCACGAGATGACCCACGGTTTCGACGACCAGGGCCGCAAATTCGATCCCAAGGGCAACCTCAACGG
>JAMCRM010000272.1 GCA_023380575.1 Acidobacteriota bacterium
TCGTTCTGTTCGAATGCAGCTTCGATTCTTAGAGAAAAACTGGCGCGGCGGCGCGCGCTCGTCGTTCCCGGCTGTCACGATGCGCTGAGCGCCCGGATCATCGAAGACGCCGGCTTCGAGGCCGTTCAGGTGAGCGGATTCGGCCTGGCGGGAAGCCTCCTTGCCAAGCCGGATGTCGGACTGGTCGAGATGAAGGACATTCTCGACCACACCTGGAACATCGTGCGCGCGGTCCGCATTCCGGTTATGGCCGATATCGACACCGGCGGCGGAAATGCGTTGAACGCTGGCGATATCACCAACCGTTTGATCGACATGGGCGTGGCCGGGGTAAACATCGAGGATCAGGTCTTCCCAAAACGCTGCGGCCACATGGAGGGCAAGCAGGTCGTATCCGCCGAAGAGATGGCCGGAAAAGTGCGGGCCATGGTCTGCGCACGGCGCAAGGCCGGCTCCGAGCTTGTCATCAACGCGCGAACCGACGCGCAAGCGGTCTATGGCCTCGCCGAGGCCATCCGGCGCGCGAACTTGTACCTGGAAGCCGGCGCCGACATGGCATTTATCGACGGCATCCGCACGCGCTCCGAAATCGAACGAGCCGCCGCGGAAGTTCGCGGGTGGTTATCTGTGAACTTCATGGACGGCATTACGGGCGTGAAGACCGAGCTTGTTCCCATCCCCGAACTGGCCCGCATGGGCGTCGCGCGGGTCAGCATCCCGGTCGCTTCGGTCCTGGTAATGAAGCGCGCCCTCGGCGAGTTTTTCGCCGCGCTGCACGCTTCGCCTACCGGCCTGCTCGCCGGCCAGACCGAGTGGGCTGCAACGTTCGCTGATTACACCGAATTTGTCGGCTTGAAGCAGTACCGCAAGATGGAAGACGAGTTTCTGCCGCGCGCTGTCATCGAGCAGAAATACGCCGTCGAGTAGCGAGGGATACTCGCCACTCCCGGCAGCAGGAGATATGCCATGGGCATGACGCTGGCGGAGAAGATTCTGGCGAGGGCCTCCGGGCGGGAGTCCGTCTCGCCGGACGAGATCGTGGTCGCCTCGATCGACCTGGCCCTGTCGCACGAAAACGCCGATCTGGTCAGGAAGAGCTTTCAGGCGATCGGGGTCGCCCGGGTGTGGGATCCCGACCGGATCGTGATCATCCTCGACCACCGCGTTCCGGCGGAATCCGAAAAAACCGCCATCACACACAAAGCGATTCGCGAATTCGTTCAGCAACAGGGCATCCGCAATTTTTATGACGTAGGGCGCGGCGGCATCTGCCATCAGGTGCTCGCCGAGCGGGGCCATGTCCTGCCGGGAATGGTTCTCGTGGGCACCGATTCCCACACCACGACCCACGGCGCTTTCGGTGCGTTCGCCACCGGCATCGGCGCGACGGAAATGGCCGGCGTGTGGATCGAGGGGAAGCTGTGGTTCAAGGTGCCATCCACCATCCGCGTCGAGGTGTACGGCGACTTTGGTCCGTGGATTTCTGCCAAGGATCTGATCCTTTACGTAATCGGCCAACTCGGGGCGGACGGCGCCGACTACCGCGCCGTCGAGTTCGACGGCCCCCTGATCCGTTCGATTTCAATCGCTTCGCGGATGGTGCTCACGAACCTGTCGATGGAGATGGGCGCCAAGGTGGCCTTCACCGCGGTGGACGAAAAGGTTCTGGCGTATCTTTCATCGCGGCTGGGTCGCGATATTCCGGAGGACCCCGCATACAAGCCCGACCTCGACGCCAAGTACGAGAAAACGCTGCGGGTCGATGCGGAATGGATTTCCGAACCGCAGATCGCCTGCCCGCACTCGGTCGATAAGGTCCGCCCGATTTCCGAAGTGGGACAGGTGCCCGTAGACCAGGCCGTCATCGGCAGTTGCACGAATGGCCGTCTGGAAGACCTTGAAGTCGCGGCTCGAATCCTGGACGGCCAGCGCGTGCATCCCCGCACGCGCCTGCTGATCATTCCAGCTTCGCAACAGATCCTGCTCGAAGCGATCCGCCTCGGCTACATCCAAAAGCTGATCGAGGCCGGCGCCATGGTGAACCCTCCCGGTTGCGGCCCATGCGTCGGACTGCACCAGGGCATCCTGGCGCAGGGCGAAGTGTGCATTTCAAGCACGAACCGGAATTTCATCGGGCGCATGGGAAGCAAAGAAGCCCGCGTGTATCTGGCCTCGCCGGCCGTGGTCGCGGCGTCGGCCGTTGCGGGCCGTATCGCACACCCCTTCGAGATCCTCCCGGAGGCAATCGGATGATGAACAGCTCCCTTCGAATCCGCGGCCGCGTGGTTGCCAAGCTCGGCGACAATGTGGATACCGACGTGATCTACCCGGGCCGATACCTGAACATCACCGACCGCGAAAAGACCGGCGAGCACCTGTTCGAACTCGCGTATCCGGAAATCCGGAGATTGATCCGCCCCGGCGATGTCATCGTGGCCGGGAAGAACTTCGGGTGCGGGTCCAGCCGGGAGCAGGCAACCGCGGCCCTCAAGTACTCCAGGGTCGGCGCGGTCATCGCGGCCTCCTTCGCTCGGATTTTCTTCCGGAATTCGGTAAATCTCGGGCTGCCGCTGCTGGTGTCCGCCGAGGCGGCGGAGCGCCTCGAGACGGGCGACGACCTGCTCATCGACCCCGTCGGCGGGCGCATCCTCAATCTCGACAACGACGAAGCGATTCAGGCGGCGCCGCTCGACCCGCGGGCAATCGAGCTGCTTCAGGCCGGCGGCCTGGTTCCGTACCTGAAGAAGAAGTACGCGTGAGCGCTCCCATGTCCAAATATCGTGTTGCCTGGCTGCCCGGCGACGGGATCGGACCCGAAGTCTGCAACGCCGCGCGCACGGTCCTCGATGCGGTCGAGTTTCCAGCCGAATACATCCACGGCGACATCGGCTGGGAATTCTGGAAAAGCGAAGGCGACGCGCTGCCGGCCCGGACCGTGGACCTGCTGCGCTCGACCGACTGCGCGTTTTTCGGAGCGATTACATCCAAGCCGGCCGCGGAAGCGGAGCGCGAACTGGCGCCCGAACTCCAGGGCCGCGGATTCACCTACCGCAGCCCGATCGTGCGGATGCGCCAAATGCTCGACCTGTACACCTGCCTGCGGCCCTGCAAAGCGTTTGCCTCCAATCCGCTGAACTATCGCGAGGACATCGACCTCGCCGTGTTCCGCGAAAACACCGAAGGCATGTACATCGGCGTGGAGTTCACCGAGGTCCCGGACGCCTTCTACCCCGCCCTGAACCGTATCCCGCGCGAGGCGGCGATTTCCATCCGCAGCATCACGCGCGAGGGGTCGCGGCGGATCGTCGAAGCGGCGTTCGAGTACGCCATCCGGCATGGCCGCCGGAAAGTCACCGCGGTTCACAAGGCCAACGTTCTCCGCGCCACATGCGGCCTCTTCCTCGAAGCGGCCCGGGAAGTCGCGGCAAAGTATCCGGGTATCCAGTTCGACACCGCCAACGTGGATGCCATGTGCATGTGGCTTCTGAAGAATCCCTCCAACCACGACGTGATCCTCACGACAAACCTGTTCGGCGATATTCTCTCGGACCTCTGCGCGCAGCTTGTGGGCGGGATGGGCTTCGCTTACAGCGGCAACATCGGAGACAAGTACGCCGTGTTCGAGCCCACGCATGGCTCAGCGCCAAAATACGCGGGGCTGAACAAGGTCAATCCGCTGGCGGCGATTCTGGCCGCGAAGATGATGCTGGAGTGGCTCGGCGAAAGCGCGAAGGCATGTGAAATCGAGCAGGCGGTGGCCGAAGTGGTCCGGCGCGGAGAGGTGCGCACCTACGACATGGGCGGGAGCGCCTCCACTTGCGAAATGGCCGCGGCGGTGGCGCACGCTTTAGCGTGCCGGCGCAGGTTTCAACCTGCGCAATAACGAAGATACTGTAAAGATAGATATGGAACAGCACGTACGCATTCTGGGCATTCTGCACATCGTTTGGGGCGGGCTCGGTCTTGCCGCCGCCCTGGCCATGCTGGCGATTTTCGGCGGGGCGGCTTCGCTCATCGGAATCTCCGGGCATCCCGCGGAACCCGCAATCCCCGTCCTCGGTTTCATCGGCGGCGCGATTTTTTTGTTCATCGCAGTGCTGTCGCTGCCTGGGATCATCGCCGGCATCGGCCTGCTCAAGTTCCGCAACTGGGCGCGCATCCTCACGATCGTGCTGTCCGCGATCGAGCTCTTCAGTTTTCCTTTCGGCACCGCCCTGGGAATCTACGGGCTGTGGGTTCTGCTGTCCTCCGGAACCGAACGCCTG
>JAMCRM010000273.1:0-4436 GCA_023380575.1 Acidobacteriota bacterium
CACCGGCGCGGGCAGTTTCCCCAGGGTGGCGTGGTAAAAGTCGTGTTGCATTTTTTTGGCGAGTCCCTCTTTTACGCATCGAAATCCGATGGCGAGATCGCGCGGCCGCGACCCGGATGGCAGAGCCGGAAGGGGTGCGTCACCGGCCAGCTTGCGGAAGCCCTCGATGTCGGCCTTTGAAGGTGTGAATGGAGTGGAACCTTCGACCCCAGCGCCTGCTGCAGGCTCGACGGAATACCTTTAGTGGGCCCCGGTTCGCGCATTCGCACCGCTCACACGCACAAAATTACCTTATCGTCCTAAAGCGCTGTTTCCAGCGATGCATCGATGCAACAGATGTCCAGTATCGCACAGGAGCCGCGGCAAAAAAGCAGGTGAAAGGACACCCGGCCGCGTGTGTGTCTGGACACTGCGGCGGCCGGAAACGTTCAATGGGAAAGGACCATTCGGGTCGGGAGGAAGAGTGCCGTGAAATCGTTCCCGCAGCAGTGTGTGTCGGTTTTGACGTCGTTCGCCGTTGCCCTGTTAAGCCTGGCAGGAGAGCCGGCTTCGGCCCAACACGTGGTGCCGCTCAACGATCTGAATAACAAGTTGCGTTCCGCAGCCGCGGAGAGGTCCAGAAATCTGGCCGATGTCGAGCGTGTGCTTTCCTATCCCGCTGCCGCCGAGGCGCTCGGGAAATATCACATCGACCGAAGCCAGATGCATGCCGCCGTGACCACCCTGACGGATGCCGAACTGGCCCGTTTTGCCGATCGCGCGCGCGGCGCGGAAAAGGACGTCCAAGGCGGCCTGATTGAGGGCATTCTGGCGCTGATCGGCCTGATCGTGGTGATCATCATTATTCTGAAGGTGGTGGCGGAGGCGGGGCCGCCGCTGCTAACGCCGGATGCCGGTGTAGAACACCCCGGTTCCATCCCGCAGGCTGCGCCCGTAAACGGCTAGGAATTGCATGCCGCCGGGGGCGCCTACGCGAACCTGTATGCCGGTGTCGTAGAGCCACCCCCGCGAGCCGAATTGCCCGCCATCGCCAATCCGGCCGGTATCGAAGAACGGCCCCGCTTCAAGGCGCACTGCCGGAAGTTGAACCAGCCGGCGGCCGAGCCCGATGCGGTTCATAAAGTACTGCCGCCCCATCGGAGCGTTCCCTTTGCGGCCGTCGCGGGTGCCTACGTGGCCGCGCAGCCACAGGTCGTTGTCGCGTTCCATGCCGAGCATGAACAACTCGTCAAGCGGCGCGTTGCCGATGATAGCGCCGCCGCGCGAATCCGCCCGGACGATATAGCGCTCGCCTTTGGCCTGTGGGATCCAGCGCCCGCGCCACCCGGATTCAATGGACACGAGCCGTGATGGATTGGCTGCCAGGATGCTGCCGGTCCGCAACACGCCCCACGTGTCCACGCGCACGCGCCGGTCCGGCCAGTCCCACAGGCGGTAGTCCAGGCGGTTTCGCAGCTCGCCGGTCCAGCCGCTGGAGAAGAAAGAACCGGTGGCGGCGCGAAACTGGCGCGCGGTCGCCCACAGTCCGAACGCCCAGATGAGACGGGAGCCTAGATCGCGCGCCAGTCCAGCCCCGGCCTCCACCCGCCGCAAGCCGAACGTGGCACCGCGCAGATCCCAATTCTCCTGGCGCGCATCGAAGACCACGTTGTACCGCCAGAAATGCAGCGGTCCGGAGATCGCCACGGCGACGCGCCGCTTCTGGGCGTCCCACCGCCACAAGCTGCTAATATTAATGGCGCGCTGTCCGATGTTATTGAACTCGGGCCGCACTTCCTGGTACGGCAAGCCGCTCAGGGCTGAGAGCACCTGCCCCGGCCAGCCCCGCAGGGGAGGCGCAAGCGGCACGGTCTGGACCGTCAGGTCGTAGCCCGTGCCGGCCCGGGGAGCGAGGCTGAAACGGCAGTCCGCGAAGATTCCCAGCAGGTCGAGCCGGGATTCGGTACGCAGCAGGCGGTCGTAAGTGAAGACCTGTCCCGCCGAAACTTCGAAATTTCGTTCCCGCAGCAACGGCGCCAGTGGCGGCGGAGGATCGAACAAGACGCTGCCGAGCCAAGGCTTTTGAATGCGATTCCAATATTTCAGCGCGGCGGGCAGATTCCCGTCCAGCAGGTAAAGACTACCCAGGAAATCATTCGCGTACGGGTCCGCCGGATTGATCCCGAGCGCCTGCCGCAGGTATCTCCGGGCCGCCGGCAAATCGCTTCTGCGGAAGGCGATACCGGCGAGTTCCTGCTGGAAACGGGCATCTGCCGGGAAGCGGCGCCGGCCTTCCAGCAACAAGCGCTCGGCGGGATCGAGTTGCCCGCTGCGCCCGAGCACGACTCCACGCTTCAGCAGTTCCTGGGCGGACGCGGCTTCCTCGCCAGCGCGCGCGGGCGCGTCGCACCATACTGCCGGCAGAACGACAGCGAGAAGGAGCGCTCTCACCGCAATGCTTTAGGCACGGCCAGCAAGCTCCAGTTCTCCGTGAGATTCCAGGCAGGTTGAAAGCTCCGGAGCGGCTCCCGGATGAGCTTGCCGCGCGCCGGATCATTGAGCCACACGGCCTTTCCGTCCACCCCGGCCACCACCGCATAATGCAGCGGCCCGCGGGCGCCGCGCGGCGCAAAGCAGACCACCAGCGGACGTCCTTTGCGGAACTCGTTCTCCAGGTCCGCGCGATCCCCATTGAACACGAAGACCTCGAAGCCGCGCTCCTCGAGGTACGCCTTGAGATGTTTGCCCGGAATGCCTCTGCCGGCCGCGGGAAGATCCTCGTTGATGCGCTCCGTCCCGGCCGCCGCCGCAGCCAGACGGGGATCCCGTGCCGCCCAATATTGAATCACCATCGCCGCGGCTGCCGCGCCGCATCCGGCGCCCACTTGCCGTACAAATGGCACATCCAGCCAGGGCGCCGCACCGAACCCGATGGTGGTTTCGAAAAACACCGCGAAAAGCGGTATGACGAACCTGGCGCGGCGGGCGAGGAACATTCAGTCCCAGTCTACCCGGCATTCCGCCGTTAAGAAGTATGAATCAGCACGGGAGGCCGTCCGGCTCAGCCGGCCTAACGCACACCCAGATTCTCGTACCATTTCAAATTCGCGGTGGCCGAGCCGATGCAGGCAATATCCGAGCGCTTATCACCGTTCAGATCCACGACGGCGCAGGCGGCCGCGCCCATTCCACCGCTGTCGAGCGGGACGCGCGTCCAGCGCCCGCCACCGGCGTAATAGACGTACACGCTACGACCCGCCCCGCGATAGCCGGCAATCACCTCGTCCGAGCCATCGCCGTTCAGGTCGGCGGTAAGGATGGTGTGGCCATCCACCAGCGAATCGTCGATCACACTGCGCTGCCAGGCGCCGTTCCGCTGGCGATAAATCGCCACCTGATTGCCGTGCCAGGGCTCGATAGCGGCGAGGAAGCGCGCCGCCCCCGACCGGCCCACCGCGATGTCGCTCGATCCGGACTTCGGCCAAGGTGCGGGATCTCCCTGGGCAATTTCTGTGCGTTTCCAGCGGCCATCAGGTCCGAGTTTAAAGAGGTGGATGCCAACGAAGCTGGCGGTGAGAATCTCGTCGCGGCCGTCGCCGTCCCAGTCGGTTATGAGCACGCCGTGAACCACGCCGCGGTTTTCGTCGCTTATCAGATGCCGCTTCCATTCGCCGGGGCGGTAGAAGACAAGCGGGGTCTGACCGCGGTAGTCCGGTGGCTCCGCGGCGGCGCCGGTGAGCGGGGCGTCGATCACGACGGGCTTGCCGGAATCGATTTTCGCGACACGAAGGCGATGCGAGGCCGGCAGCCGGTCGATTTCGCGAACTGTCCAGGGCTGGCGCGGGTCGCCGTTGTGGCGCAGCAGGGAGACCACGCCGGGGCTGTCCTTGGCCAGGTTGGAAAACTCGCTGGCGAGTATGATTTCTGGGATCGGATCGCCTTCGACGCTGATTACGGCGCAGTTGATCATCCGGTTCAGGTGGCCGGCGATGACGCGGCGCTCCCAGTTCGGGTTTTCATACCAGACCAGGTCGGGCATGCCACTGGCGAGCGCAATGAGATCGGGCCGGCCATCGTGGTTGAGGTCGGCTGCCACTACCTGGTAGCCGCCGCGCAGTCCGGTGGCGACAGTATGTTCCGCGAACCGTGCAGGCGGGGCTGCCGCCAGCGGCAGGGCCAAAAGGGAAGCCAATATGCGGGTCACGTTCCACAGCATACCTCGCCTATTTTCCGGCCAGCGAGTGCCAGGTTTCCCGATGTAAGAAGCTATCCTGCACGGATTCCTCCATGTTGAGAAACATGCACGAACGCACGTCAGGCTCAGGAGGGCGACGCGGATCACCTCATGGTGCTGCAGCAGATCCCGTGATCGGTCTGGAGCCGCCACAGGACCCGACCACGTGGGCACCACAGGGATTTACCTGAACATCGCCCCCGAGGAAGTCATGCGCGGGTTT
>JAMCRM010000273.1:4446-13426 GCA_023380575.1 Acidobacteriota bacterium
GCGGAAGCTTTGATGCAGACCGGGACCATATTCAAAGATCTCGGTTCGTAGGCAACCGCCCTGAAACCGGCTGCGGTGCCCTCAAACCTCACGGCGATCACCCACGTTATTCGCGAGCGACGAATTCCCTCCTTGTCGCTTTCGCTCGCCGTCAGAGTTCCACTCGGATGCGTGTGGAGAATCGCGAGTGGTTCTACATCCGATATGGCCGCCAGCCGGCGTGCAAGGTCTACATCGACATCGGTTATTGAGAAACTACCTGCTCGGCCGGCGTGAGGCAGGGCCACAAATCGCTCGATGTGCAAATCCGTGCTCCACCGCCGCCCAAGCAGAAACCCACACCGCTCCAGGCCCCCCGATGTGCGGAGTGCGCCATCGATCGTCGCGACCGCACCCTCGCTGATAACGATCATGCCAGCGGGCCCATCGCGGGGTCAGTAGCGAGCAGTTCGCTGCCTTTGCTCTGCACGGAAACCACAACTTTGCAGTTGGCTCCCTGCGCGCACGCAGAGCCCATTAGGGCCAAGATCCCTATAATCGAGATCCACGAGAAAGCGTCGCAGGTTGTTTTGTTGTTCTTCTTGAATTCGTCGCTCACCGCGCAGACGATAACGAAGACAATGCTGACCACAATGAGTGCAACCGCAACGACCGCCACGACGATCCACCAAAAAGGGTCGGCGCCGTGATGAACGGGCAGGCCGGAATGCGCAACTAGGGCTGCCGACGATTCCATTTCTTGTAGGGCCATGGCGCCTTCGGAAACCAAAACCTCGACTGGATCGAGCTCTTCGGGATACTCCCAAGCCTCGCCGAAATTGGTGTCACGGAACACTTGGATACCCAGTACGCCGGGTTGTTCTATGGCAGTAATTGCGGCGGAAAGCCAATCTTCCTCCCAGAGGGTCCCAGCCGTAACAGGCCGTCTGCGCCTCTCGACCCGGATGCGGCGCGAACGCTGCGTCGAAAGCTCGTCGCTTGGGCCAGGCGATTCTGAATCAGGAGGTTCGACGACGAGTGCGCCGTCCCTGACTTTGAACACCCGGTCGTGCGACCGCAACGCCTGCGTAAACTCGCGGATCGTCTCTATATGGAAGCCATTCTTGTCCAGATATTGCGACACACCGGTCACACCCAGTACGGTATCCCAGAGCTCTGTCGTGCGGAAGGATCCACGAGAGAAGGCAAGGTCGCGTGCAGCGACGAGGAGTCGTTCGAGTGTACCGGCGGTTTCGAGGTGCCTGACGACCCGCCAGGTTCGCGCCACGATACTCCGGACCTCATGGGCCGTTTCGACCGTGCGGTACAGCGCTTCGCGTTCCTCCGCGGCGCTCAATCCCTGCCGTTCGGCCTTTCGGTCCTCCATCATACGGATGAAGCGGTCGGAGGCCTGAAACTTTCGGATTGACTCGAACGCGGGCGTCGCTTGCGCACGCAGGAACTCGCTATCGCAGATTGTGAACGCGTCGATGTTGTTGCGGCCGACGCTCTGGAGGGACTCAAACATTTCACCAAAGTTCGGATTCACATGGCCTCCGTGTCCAAATCGCCACGCACGATTCCCCCGAAAGTCGAGCCCGATAGCAGACCGGATATGTTGGATAGTTTCAGTTCCGAAGCGGTCGGGCGGTACAAAGGCTTTAAGAGCTGCATGCCCTGAATTGCGACGTACCGGTTGACGGACGGGGGAACGCTCTCAAACATTATGTGGTCAACTGCCCATCCCTTCGTTACTGGCTGGAACAATTCGGGACGGTCATTCGGATTTAGCTTTTGGCCCTTGTGATCTCTGAGTTCGAGTATTTTGATCTCGCCGATTGCGTTGACGCGTACAGCCCCGGCACCGTCGACAGTGTGTAGGATCATTGTACTCACGAGATTTTTCCAGGCCCAACTGACTGTGGCCGAGCCGTACACAGTGTTGTTCTCGTTATCCGGATCCTGGAGCGGAACTTCGCTGGTCGTTGTAAACGATTTCAGGGTGCTTGAACGTGCCCACCGCTGTGCGATAACCGCCTGTGCGATGCCCTTTGAGAAGCAGTAAGCGAAGTTCCGACGGCCTACACAGGAACGCACCTGCGTCACGCCGGTGCCAGCGCCACCGGCCATAGCATCAAGAAATATTGAGATCACCCACTGGTCGCCATCCCTGCATTTGGCCTTGTAAACGTTGAAGTTGGTGTAACCGGGAAGGCTCTCACCGGGCTGCATCATGCCGCCGATGCACATAGTGGGGGTGACACGAATCGTGTCCGCTAGCAACGGGGCCAGGAGGCTGTTGATGGCGGCTTCCAGATTCGCCGATGGCACCATGTGCAGGAGCAGATCTTCGAAAAGCGGGTCGGTCGACAAAATCGATGGCGCGGCGCGGCGGGGTAATATGACCGCCCAAGTCTGAGATTTGGCGGGATCCGTTTCAAGAGCAATCGAACCGGTGATCACTGCCCTGCCTGACGCAAGCGGTTCATCAAGGAACTCCCCTTCGCCGGGCGTCATTAGTTTCCCGCGGGCCATTCTAAGCCAAACCGTCACTGGCCAAGTGATGATCACCTCTTTGTCTGGGTCCTCGCTAATCTCAAGTGTCGGTGGGTCGAACGAGATGCGAAACCACTGGATCCAAAAGGGGCCTAGGTCGCCGGGTGTTCCTGCGTCGCCGTACACCGGCACAGCGGAGCGGAACCGCGGGGCGGGGGCTCTCGAGCGGTTGACCTTCGACAAAACCATCGCCACCGCCGCCTCCACGCGGGAGGACAGCACTGACCCGGTGAATTGGTAGTGAGCCTCAAGTCTATACGGCTTGGACTGGAGGCTGGTCGAGAACTGAGCGTTAATTAGATCCAATCGAAACTGGAAGATGGCGTCGTACCCGGCCATCATGGCGCCTATTGTGATCTCATCTGGGCTCGCGAAGACCAGATTCAACCCCGTGATCGGATAGGCGAAAGCGAGGGCAACAGAAGGGCCGTTTGGCATCAATGTTTCCTCACAGGAAGTTACGCGCTTGACTGGAAAAGTCAGTCGCGCACCCAATTTTGTGTAGCATACACCGTCGACCGTCCGAGGTGCAATTTCCAATTGTTTAATATAATGCGCAGTTTTCGTACGTTGGCTCCGCAGGTTTTCGAATGAATTAAAAAGACAAAAAAGGAGAATACGTCTTTCCCTTGGGAGAACTCTGGGATCAAGGCATTGCCGTGGGAACGGGCTAGGCGCCCGTGAAAAAATACAACGCCTTCCTGCGCGACATGATCATCAACGGCCGTGCCAAACCGATCTTCATCGTGAGCCACCGCATCCCGTTGAACAAGGCGGCGGAGGCTTACGCCCGCTTCGTGCATCGCGGAGTGGGCGAAGGCCGGGACTTCACCAAAGTCGTTTTGAAGCCCGGCCTCGACAAGGCGGCGTAAAGTCAAACCGCTCCCTCGCCGTCGCGGCTCGGTCACATTGCACGGTGTACCGAGCCACGACCGTAAGGGAGTGGTAGGCCATCCCTACTGTACGCTGATGTTACTGTACGCTGATGTTCGAAGCCTTCGACGTGAGGCCGCCGATCGAGATCGTGATCGGGTAGGTGCCGGGAGCCAGATTCGAGGGCACCGTCACGTTCACCTGGTAGAGGCCTGCGAAGCCCGGCGCCAGTCCGCTGAACATCACATTGGCCGTCTGGCCGCCGATGGCGACCGTCGGCGCCGTGGTGGTTTCCGAAAGCGGGCTGGACAGCGCCGCTTCACCGCTCGCGGGCGTGTTGGAGACCGGCCCCAGCCCGTTGACGAAGAGCTGCACAGGTTGGCCGTGCATCACGGGATTGGCGGTCCCGACCACCTGGTTGTTGGGATAATCCAGCGCCGCGACAACTCCCGGCGATGCCTCGAAGAATGCGGGCGCATAATTCGCCAGTTGCACCGGCACCACATTTCCGTTCGAGAAATCGATGGTGACCTTGACTTGGGCGGCGCTCTGTCCCTGCAATTCCCACGGAACCTGCACGTTCACCTGGCCGGGGCTCACGAAGGTAAGGTGGCCCGGAACGCTGATATTCGCCGATGGCACATCGAAACTAACGTTTACGTAGTCGATCGCCAGCGGGAGGATGGGCGTTTTATACGTGTCCGTCACGTCGCTGAGATCGCTGCCGTAAATGGAAATGTAGGATCCCGGGGCAACCGGCGCGGCCGGGTCCGCATTGGCCGCGTTGATCACGCCGCCGGTGAAGATGGTGGGCACCGCCCGCGCGCTCCCCGTGAAGGTTGCGGTCAGGCCGCCCGCCACCCCCCTAAACGTGTACGTTCCAGGCGCCGTGCCCAGGATGGGCATCGCCGCGGCAATCCCGTACTGGTCCGTGGTCGCGTCCTGGCTTTGCAGCGTGCCGCCTCCTTGCGAGGTCCAGCTCACCGGGGCGTTGGCGATCGGCACTCCGGCTGAATCGATCAGCTTGAACGAGATAATCCCGTCGGGGATGTTCTGCCCCACGGTGCCGTCGAAGTTGCTGCCGGTCAGGGGGACGATGTTGGACGGAATGCCGTCTCCTACCAGGTAGAGATAAAGGAAGGGATGCGCAGGGCCACGCCCGTTCCGGTCAGGGTGATGGCGCCGGAATAGGCTCCCGCCGCGGGCTGCGTGCCGGCCAGCGTGACCGTGATGGCGCCGGAAGCGCCGGGGGCGAGCGTGAGGCTCTGCTTATCCACCGCCGGTAGGGCTGTGGCGGTTATGTTCGGCGCCACGGCCACGGCCAGCGTGACCGCGTTCCCTCCGTTATTGGTAACCTGCACCTGCTGGGTCTTGGGCAGGGAACCGGCCGTGAGAATGCCGAAGGAAACCGTAGCCGGCACGGCAGTGACCGTGGCGCTTACGGCTCCGAACACATCCACCTTGCCGCCGCCGAGCGACTGGACATCCACGGGATCGCCCTGGTCGTCCTGGGTTACGTCCTGCGTGGCCGTATTGATCAGGGCGGACCTGATCTGGTCTGTGTTAAACCCAGGGTGGCTCTGTTTGACTAAAGCCGCCGCGCCGGCCACCAGCGGCGTTGAGAAACTGGTTCCGTCGGCGGCCGCGTAGCCGTTCGAACTGTAGAGCGCGCCGAGAGAATCGTAACGCTGCGCCGCCATGTACATAGTGGTTCCTACCGCCACCAGATCGGGCTTCACGGCGGAGTCGCCCGTCGAAGGACCGATTGAGGAGAAACCCGCCAGCAGATTAAAACCGGAACTGGTCTCTTCTATGCCGTTGGAGTCCATGGTCACCAAAGGCGTGCTGGTGGAGGCCGCATAATTCTTCAGGGCGAGGCCGTCGGCATTGGAGATCATCACCGCCGGAGTGAAGGAGTTGGAAAGGCCGCCGGGAGGAATCGGGGGGGTCTGGTCCGCCATGTAGAAGATCACTCCCACGGCGCCCGCGTTTTCGGCGTTGGTCAGTTTTTCCGAAAAATCGCAGGTGCCGCGCAAAATCAGTGCGATATCCCCGTTCAGAGAGCCGTCGGGGAGCGCCGCGCAGGCCAACCCGTCGCTGTCTCCGCGGGTGGTGACGTCCACAAGCGGAGCGGTCAAGGCGCCCAGCGGGATCAGGGCGTCTCCCGATTGCGTGGCGATGTTCTGCAGGGTGGAAGATCCCGGCACGCTCACGACTTCGAGAAAAAAGTGCGCGTTGGTGGTGGCCCCCGCGGAAATCACGGATGGCGCATCTCCGGGAGATTCGATGGAGTTGAACGTCGGCGTGGTCGCGCCATTAAAACCATCGTTGCCGGCGGCGGCTACGATCACCACGCCGCCCTTGGCCGCGTTCTCAAACGCCGCCGCCACCAGGTCGCAGGGCGTGCCCGCGGAATTGCCGCAAGCGGCCCCGCTGTCGAGCGGGCCGGTGAAAGCCGGCCCCCCGGAGGAAAACGAGATCACGTCCATGCCGTCGTTCACCGCGTCTTCGGCGGCCTGGATAATCACATCGGTGGTAGTACTGTCATTGACCTCAGGGGAACCGTAAATCTTGTAATTACCCAGATAAGCCTTGGGCGCCACGCCGGTAATTGTCACCGTGCCGGTGTTGGTGTCGCCGGCGGCACAGGAGGCCACCGCCGTGCCATGCCCGTCCCGGTCGCGCGCGGAGTAATCGTCCGGGCGCGAATCGGGCGGGTTCACACTGCTGCCAATGGCAAGCTGCCGGACATAGCTGCGCGCCACGATTACCTTATTATTGGTGAAGGTGCAATCGCCGCCGCTGCAAATGGGATAGCCGGCCGGCATGGGGAGCGCGGGGTCCTGAAAGGCCGGATGGGTCTGGTCGATTCCGCTGTCCAAAATGGCGATCTTCATTCCCGCGCCGGCGTTCTCGACGCCGTTGAGCGCGACCCAGGCCGCCGGGCCATTTATCAACGGCAAGGCCCGGTTTAGGTTCTGGTGGTAGCGGCGCATGGGCACCACGTCTTTCACTCCCGGCAGGCCTCGCAACTCGGAAACGCGCTCTTTGGGCGCGATCACAAAAACGGCATTCATAAGCGTGGAGGCGGATCCCGTTACGCGTATCTTGCGGGAGGCCAGTTCGGTTCGCAAGGTCTTCTGTTTGGATTCGATCTGCTGTTGATAACTCCTGGCCGCCGCGGAACGCATGTTTCCTTTTCCAGCAAATTTCGCCGAGACCGGCGGGTCTTCGAGTATCAGGGCGTAACGGTTAGGGGCATACTGTGCGAAGCCGGGCAGCGCGGCGCCAATGCCCAGTGCAAAAAACAGGAGGTTCGTTTTCAGACAGAGATTCCACATACGTTTGGAAGACGACAGAACATTGTTCGCGGTTTCGAATTCCGCGCAGTGCCAGAGTCTATATACGAACAAACCCGGGTGTCCTAAAATGGTGCTTCGATATGAGAGCCCTTTCTTTGCTGTTTCTGGCGTCCTTTATGGCAAACGCTGCCACGCCCGCCGCACCGGTCAGAAACCGCGCTCCCCTGGCGGCGCGGGCGTACAATCTGCTGCCGCTCGGTTCCGTGAAACCGAAAGGCTGGTTGAAACGCCAGTTGCAAATCCAGGCCCACGGCCTTACCGGTCATCTGGAAGAGTTCTGGCCCGACCTCGGCCCGCAAAGCGCCTGGCTGGGCGGCGCGGGCGAGGGCTGGGAGCGTGGTCCTTATTATCTCGACGGGTTGGTGCCGCTGGCATTTCTTCTCGACGACCCTGTCTTGATCGCGCGCGCCAAAAAATGGGTCAACTGGACGCTCGAACATCAGCGGGCCGATGGCGGCATTGGTCCGGCTGGGAATAAGGACTGGTGGCCGGACTTCCTGATTCTCAAGGTTCTCACCCAATACCAGGAAGCCACCGGCGATCCGCGCGTGATCCCCCTGATGGAGCGCTTCTTCGAGCACCAGGCGGCGAGCCTGGATCAATTACCGCTCAAGGTCTGGGCCGTCTATCGCTGGCAGGATGAACTGCTCAGCGTGCTGTGGCTGTATAACCGCACGGGGTCTCCAAAGCTGTTGGATCTGGCCCGCAAGCTCCACGGCCAGGGTTACGACTGGGCCGGTCAGTTTGTGGATTTCCGCTACAAAGAGAAGGTCGCGAAGCCCAACGCCATTCATCCCACCCACGGAGTGAACAACTCCCAGGGCCTCAAAACAGCGGCGCTGTGGTACCAGGTAACCGGTGACAAGGCCGATCTCGACCGCCTCTACAACCAGTTCCGCATGTTGGACCGCTATCACTTGCAGCCAAGCGGCGTCCACAGCGGCGATGAGCACTACGCGGGGCTCGACCCCAGCCAGGGTACCGAACTCTGCTCCGTAATCGAAACCCTGTTTTCGCTCGAACAGATCACCTCCGTGACGGGCGACCCGGCTTTCGCCGACCGGCTGGAAAAGGTGGCCTTCAATCCGCTGCCCGGCACGTTTTCAAAAGATATGTGGGCCCACCAGTACGATCAGCAGGCCAACCAGGTGCTGGTCAGTCTGGCTCCGCGCGACTGGAGCAGCAACGGGCCGCAATCGAACCTGTTCGGCCTGGAGCCCAACTTCGGCTGCTGCACCGCCAACATGCACCAGGGATGGCCGAAGTTCGCCGCTAATCTGTGGATGGGGACTAACGACGACGGATTGGCCGCGGTGGCCTATGCTCCGAGTGAAGTCACTTCCGTGGTGCGCGGGGATGTTTCCGTCACCATTTCGGAAGAGACCGGATACCCCTTCCGGGACCGTATCCGCATGACCGTGCATACCGCCAAAGCGGCAGCGTTCCCGCTGCAACTGCGCGTCCCCGGCTGGACCAACGCCCCACGCATCGCCGTCAACGGCAAAGCCGAAGGCGGCTTGAAGCCCGGCACATTTCACCGCATCGAGCGCGCCTGGCGCGACGGCGACACCATCGAGATGGTATTCCCCATGGAGTTGCGCACGACACGCTGGCACCACAACTCCGTCTCGGTGGAGCGCGGCCCTCTCATCTTTTCCCTGAAAATCGGGGAAGACTGGAAAAAAATAAAGGACCATCCGCGCGCCCCCGATTGGGAGGTGCATCCCACTACGCCCTGGAACTACGGGCTGGTGCTCGGCGCGGGTTTCCAGGTTCGGGAGCGGCCCGTGGGCGACTATCCTTTCAGCCCCGAAGGCGCCCCCGTGATCCTTACTGCCAGGGGACGCCGCGTTCCCGAGTGGCGGATGTTTCACAATTCCGCCGGCCCGCTGCCCGAGAGCCCGGTGAAGAGCAGCGCTCCGGAGGAACGCATCGAGCTGATTCCCTACGGCTCCGCCAAATTGCGCGTGACCGCGTTTCCCGAGGTGAGATAGGAATATGGACGACATCACAGGAAAGATCGCCCTGATCACCGGCGCAAGCCGCGGCATCGGGAAGGCCACCGCGCTGTCTTTGGCGCGCGCCGGCGCCGATATCGCCGTGAATTACCGCACCCGGGAAGCCGAAGCACAGAGCGCGGCGGATGAGATCTGCGCGCTCGGCCGCCGCGCCGCCGTGGTACAGGCGGATGTCTCGCTGGCGGCCGATGT
>JAMCRM010000274.1 GCA_023380575.1 Acidobacteriota bacterium
ACCGGCATACGCCTCCAGTTCGAAGGCGCTGGCCGGCGCCGCGGTGCGGCAGAAGGTGGCGGTACTGTCCAGTTCGGCGCTGATCTGTGTGCGGTCCTGCCGCCGCCAGGCCCGCAGGAGATTGTTGGCATGATCGCTGGAAGTCAGGATGGCTTGCATAATGTCCCTACCTACTTATCGTCCCTTCGCGCAGAAGTTGCCGCCGCCGCAATGGCCTGTTCTTTGCTATGGACACGGGGATGATCCATGTGACACGTCTGAGTCAGGCGCCCATGGTACTGAACTCGGATCTGATCGAATTTATCGAAAGCACGCCCGACACCGTGATCACCATGACCACGGGGCAGAAGTTGCGGGTACTCGAGACCGCCGAGGAAATTATCACGCGCGTGGTGCGGTTTCGCAAGGCAGTTTTCTGTGGCGGCTTTGAGACGCCCGCCGTCAACCCCAAGCTCACGCCGGAGACGGATGCGGTTTGAGGGGAAGTCCGGCGCGAAACCGGATGTGGCCACGCTGGCGGGCCTGGCCCTGGCTCTTTGTGGCATTCTGGGCGGCCTGATCCTGGAAGGCGGGAGCATCCAGGATGTCGCGCAGATCACCGCCGCGCTGATCGTCTTCGGGGGCACACTGGGCGCGGTAGTGGTGACTACGCCGCCCGCCTTGCTTCGCCGCGCGTTTGGACGCCTGAGCCTGGTCCTGTTCGATGCACCCGTGGAGTTGCAGGCCACCATCGAAACGGTAGTCGGGTACGCTGTCCGGGCACGCAGGACAGGCATTCTTTCCCTTGAGCACATGGTGGAAACGATTCCGGATCCCTTTCTTTCAAAAGCTCTCGGGTTGGCCGTGGACGGAGCGCCGCTCGAAGAGATGCGTCAGATTCTGGAATTGGAAATATCCGTCAGGAGGCGGGAAATCGACGCCGAAGCGGGAGTCTATGAAGCGGCCGGCGCGTACGCGCCTACGGTGGGAATTATCGGGGCGGTGCTGGGACTGATCCAGGTAATGAAACACCTGGCCAACATTGACGACGTGGGAAAGGGAATCGCGGTGGCTTTCGTCGCCACGCTATACGGAGTCGCCTCAGCGAACCTGTTCTTTCTCCCCGCCGCGACCCGCATCCGGACCCGCGCCGAGCGGGAGTTTCTGGTTATGGAAATCATAACCGAAGGGTGTGTCTCGCTGGCCGAAGGCCTCAACCCGAGACTGATCCGCAGCAAACTGGAGGCGTATGCCGGTCCTGGCCGTGCCGCCGCGCCCGCCCCCCGCAAAACTTCGCTGCCGGAACCGGCGGCCGTGGAGTGAGAACTTGAACCCGCGGAACCGTTCTGCGCCGCGAGCCAGCCATGACCGCTGGCTGGTCTCATATGCCGATTTCATCACTTTGCTCTTTGCGCTCTTCGTCGTTTTGTTTGCTACGGGGCGCGCCGACCGGGGAAGCGCCAAACGGATATCGGAATCTGTCCGGACGGCCCTGGAGCATGGCGGCCTTCCTACCGCGATCCGCCAGGCGCTGGCGAAACCCGGGCGGCCCGTGCGGCCTTCGCCGGCAACCGCGGCGGCAGCGCTGGAGCCCTCCCGGCAGTTCCTGGCCCGCGAACTGGCTCCGGAACTCGCTTCCGGCAAGGTGCAGGTCAGCATGGAAGCGCGCGGGCTCGTTATCAGTCTCAAGGAAGCCGCGTTCTTCCCCTCGGGAGAAAGCACCGTTTACCCCCGGGCATACCCCACCATTCGCAAGCTGGCGCGCGCGATGTGCACTCTGCCCAACGCCGTGCGCCTGGAGGGCCACACCGACACGGTGCCTATCCACAATTCCCGGTTCCACAGCAATTGGGATTTGTCGGCTGCGCGGGCCATCGCGGTGCTGGATCTGCTCCGCGCCAGGTTTGGGCTTTCCGGGACTCGTTTCGCCATTGCGGGCTATGCCGATACCCTTCCCCTGGAGACCAACAAGACGCCGGCGGGGCGTGCGCGCAACCGGCGCGTCGACATTGTCATCCTGAACGAGCCGAACCTGTCGGCCGAAGGGCCGGAGAGAAGCGAGTGAGCACGCCCGCCGCTGTGGCGTTGCGATTGCATTAGCGGAGGGCACATGCCATGGTGTGAAACCAAGTACCTCGGGAACGTCGAGTATGAAGATACGTCGGTAGTCGAATTTCCACTGGGCTTATTCGGGTTCGAGTCCGAAAAGCGGTTCCTGTTGCTGGAGCCCCCCGGGGCCAAGCCTATCGTGCTGCTGCAAAGCGTCACTACTTCTCAACTGTGCTTCATCGCGCTGCCCATTCTTGTAGTGGATCGTGCCTATCGGCCAGCCCTTTCCCCAGAGGATCTGGCGGTGCTCGGAATGCCTGTCGAAATTCAGCCGCGGATTGGCGATAACGTCTTCTGCCTGGCCCTCATCACCATTAAGAAAGGACGGCCGACCACGGCTAACCTGCTTGCGCCGCTTGTCATTAACCTGAGGACGCTGCGGGCGGTGCAAAGCATTTCCACGGACTCGTCGTACTCCCATCAACAGGTGTTCCTGCTGCCAGAGGAGGAACCGGCATGCTCGTAATGCGGCGGCGCAAGGGGGAATCAATCCTTATCGGGGATGGCGTGGAGATATTTATCATCTCCATCGGCCGCAGCAAGGTCAAGATCGGGATCAACGCGCCGCGGAACCTGCGCGTGGTGATGCGGGAAGTCGAACTGGTGGCCAAGGAAAACGAGGCTGCCGCGCAATCCTGCGCGGACCTCCTCGAACCGGCCATTGCCCGGATACTCCGGCAGGCGGGAAAACCCGCGCAAGGGGCCGAAAAGAAGGACTAGGAGCGTCTCCATGGGCAGCAGCATCGCGCCGCTTACGTTCACTGGCGTCAGCACCTTTTCAAGCGATTTTCAGACCATTTTGAGCCGGGCGGTCAGCATCGCGCAGATTCCCGTCCAGCAGTTGCAGAATCAGCAAACCGACATTTTTCAGGAAAAGACCCTGGCCGGCAACCTGAACAGCGCCTTGGCCGATCTGGGCAGCGCGGTGGCGGCGCTGGGCACGGTGGGATCGAGCGGCGGGATTGCGGGCTCCAGTTCGGATTCCACCAAGGTGGCGGTTATCAGCACCACCGCATCGTCGCCGGCCACCTACACTATATCCAACATCACCTCCGTCGCCAAGGTCGCATCGGAAACCTCGATTAGCGGGTATGCCGACGGCGGTTCCGCGCCGGTATCGGCGGCCGGCAACATGCAACTGGTGGTAGGCTCGCAAACTTACTCTTTCACCCTGGCAGCCGGCCAGAACAATCTGACCGGGCTCCGCGATGCCATTAACGGCCTGAACGCCGGGGTTAGCGCCAGCGTGCTAACCACAGGCACCGGCAGCACGCCGGACTATCTCTCTCTAACGGCAAACGCTCCGGGGGCAACCACCCTGCAGTTGATGGATTTGCCGAACCCGGCGCCCGCCGCATTCCTGACCGCGACCAACCAGGGGACGCCCACAACCCCCGCTTCGGAGACCTCCGTGGCAGGGTACGCCACCCCCCGATGCCACGGCCGTGTCGGCCAATGGCAACATGACTCTCACGGTCGGCTCAAGCAACTACACCATCACGCTCGGTTCCGGATCGAATAATTTGAACGGCCTCCAGGATGCCATTAATAACCTGGGCGCTGGCGTGACGGCGAGCGTGGCTCTCGGAGGCGACAGCCTGTACCACCTCACCGTCACGGCAAACAACGCCGGCGCAACCACGCTGACGCTGAACGATCTCGTCAACGTCCCGCCGGCGCAGTTCCTGACCTCCAACAACCAAGGCGCCAACACCGTGTTCCAGTTGAACGGCGTGAACGTCAGCAAAGCCGGCACGGCTATCAACGACGTGGTGCCGGGCGTGACTTTTTCGATTCTGGGGACCACCTCGGGAAGCGACTCCGTCACCCTCACCCTGGCTTCCGACCGCAGCCAGATTTCCAATGCGCTCCGGACCGTGGTGGCAAAATACAATGCCGTGGAATCGCAGGTGAATGCGCAAATAGGACCCGGCGCCGGGCTGCTCAGCGGAAACAATATCGTGTGGGCAACCCAGAACGCCATGCGCGCGCTGGCCAATTACCAGGGCACGGGGACCATCAAGAGCCTGGCCGACCTCGGAATAGAACTGAGCGACACGGGGCAGATGTC
The DNA here is from genome assembly GCA_023380575.1 of Acidobacteriota bacterium. The sequence continues at coordinate 4,160 of JAMCRM010000274.1, forward strand.
TTTCAACCAGAAGACGTTCGACAACCTTGGGGACAGCCAGATCGCGGCGGCATTCTCGTTTCTGGGTTCGGCGACGACAGGACTGGGCGGGCAGGCTAACCAGTTCACGCAAATCAGCGATCCGGTCACCGGACTGATCAAAATGCAGCAGGACCAGTTCGATGCCGCGGATAAGCGCCTCACGGACCAGATCTCCACGTTGACGGACCGCATCACTATCATGCAGACCGCGCTGCAGGCGAAACTCCAGAACGCCGACTCACTGCTGGCCTCCCTGCAATCGCAGCAGAGCGTCCTCACGGCCAGCATTCAGAGCATGAATTACGCGATGTACGGGTACCAGCAGAACCCGATTACCGGGAACTGACATCAACCACTATGGAATTCGACCAGGCATTAGGTGAACTGGCGCGGGCCTCCGATGAGCTTGTGGCGGCGGGCCCGGCGGGTTTCCC
>JAMCRM010000275.1 GCA_023380575.1 Acidobacteriota bacterium
CCGGATCCAGCGCGGGCAGATCGAAGAAGTAATGTTTGAAGGCTACGGCCCGGGCGGCGCCGCCGTCCTGGTGGCGGTGGCCACCGATAATCGCAACCGCACCGTCAGTGAGATCCGCCATGTCTTTTCCAAAAACGGCGGAAACATGGGGGCTGAAGGCAGCGTTGCGTGGATGTTCGAGCGCAAGAGCCAGATATTCCTCCCCGCCGACAAAATTGGCGAAGAGGATCTCATGAATCTGGTTCTGGACGCGGGCGCGGACGATATCCGCAACGATGGCGAGCATTGGGAAGTGCTCTCTCCCCCGGAGGCGCACTATGCCGTGCTGAACGTGCTGCAGAACGCCAAGCTCGAAAACACTTCCGCGGCAATCGCCATGGTGCCCAAGAACGTGGTCAAACTGGAAGGCAAGAATGCGGACCAGATGCTGCGGTTGAGCGAAGCTCTCGAAGAGCATGAAGACGTGCAGAACGTCTACTCGAACTTCGACATCGACGAGAAGGAAATGGAGGCGCTCGCCCGCTAAGGGCGGCGCCGCCGCCGTGCCGGCCCGGTTATGCGGGTGCTGGGAATTGATTGCGGAACGGAGCGGACCGGTTACGGCGTAATCGAGAGCGATGGGCGGCTGCACCGCCTGGTCGCCTGCGGGGTGATCCGCACGCGGGCCAATGAGCCGCTTGAAAAGAGATTGCTGGTGATCTCCCGTGGGCTGCGGGATGTGATTGAATCATACGCGCCGGCCGCCGCCGCGGTGGAGGGGGTTTTCTTTTCCGCCAATGCCCGGTCGGCGTTGAAGTTGGCGCACGTGAGGGGCGTGGCCCTGCTGATGGCGGCGGAAGCCGGCCTCGAGTGTGGGGAATACTCTCCTCTGGAAGTGAAAACCAGTGTGGTCGGCTACGGGCGGGCGGAGAAGAGCCAGGTGCAACTGATGGTGCGTTCGCTGCTTGAGTTGAATGCGGCCCCGGAATCCGAAGACGCTTGCGACGCCCTGGCCGTCGCCATCTGCCATGTGACCCGGAGGGGGAAATGAGGTTGGCTGTTCTGGCTGTGTGTGCCCCGGTTTGGCTTGCCTGGGGGGGGAATGTTCCCCGAATCGCCTATTCGAAATCGTTTCCCGGCAGTTCTCCGGCATTCGTCGCCATCACTCTGGACAAGACCGGCGCGGGAGAATACCGGGAAGCGGCCGATGACGACAATCCGCTTAAGTTCCGCTTGACGCCCGCCGAAGCGGCCCAGGTTTTCGGCCTGGCGGAGAAAGCCGGCAATTTCAAACGGCCCCTGGAATCTCCCGCCAAGGTTGCCTTTATGGGTACCAAAACATTCCGCTTTGAGAACGGCTCGGAGCATAGCGAAGTCAAATTCAACTACTCCGACGACCCGGACGCGCGCCTGCTGGTGGACTGGTTCGAGCGCATCACCGAGTCGGAGCGCAGCCTCATCGAACTGGAACGCACCGCGCGCTATGACAGGTTGGGAGTACTCAAAGCCCTGCTGCTGCTCGAAAACTCCTGGGACAACAAGCGGCTGGTTGCGCCAGACCAGTTCCTTCCCATGCTGGACCGGATCGTCAAGAACGAAAGCTACATGCATACGGCGCGCGTGCGGGCCGCCGGAATTGCCGATGCCATCCGCGCCAACAAATGAAAACCTTCACCCTAGTTTTTTTGGCAGTCAGCCTCGTATTCGCCCAGAAAGATCGGCCGGCCAAGGCCGAAAAACCCGATACGGAAGGGCAGGATCTCGCCACGGCGCTAACCGAAGCCGGCAACAGCCCCGTCGATTTTATCCGTGCGCTCGAAAAGCACCTGAAAAAATATCCGAACAGCCCTCATAAAGACGAGTTGGAACGCGCGCTGGTGAAAGCGGCCGTGGACGCCAACGACAACCGCGCCATCGTACTCTACGGCGAACGAGTGCTGGCGCGGGATGGCGAGGACATCCGCCTGCTGGACCGCGTCAGCCGCGCCCTGCTCGAAAGCGGCGACAAGGCCGCCGCCGGGCGCGCCCTGAAATACGCCCGGAAATACCAGGAACTCGTCACAAAGCTGCGCGCCCGGCCGCCCCAATCGCGCCTCAGTCCCGCAGCGTGGGCTGAACAGTTGGACCGCGGCGAGGGCCGCGCCCTGGTTCTACAGGCGCAGGCCACGGGCAACCTGGGCAATTTCGAGCAGGCCGCCGCGCTGGCCGTGAAAAGTTACGAGGCATTCCCCACCTCGGAAGCCGCGCGCGAGGCCGGCCGCTGGCTGGCCCGCGAGGGAAAGGACCAGGAGGCCGTGGCCCGCCTGGCCGACGCCTTCACCATTCCCGACGCGCGCAATACCGGCGCCGAGCGCGCCAAAGACCGCGTCAAAATGGGGGAGTTGTACAGCAAAGTGAACGGGTCCGAGAAAGGCCTGGGGGACCTCATCCTCGAAGCCTACGACCGGACCACCGCCCTGGTCGCCGCCCGCAAGCTGCGGCTGCGCGCCTCCGACCCCAACGCGCAGCTCACCAACCCGATGGAATTCACCCTCTCCGGCCTGGACGGCAAAAAGCTGTCCATGACCGCGCTGAAGGGCAAGACCGTGGTAATGGATTTCTGGGCCACCTGGTGCGGACCCTGCCGCGCCCAGCACCCGCTCTATGAGGAAGTGAAGCAGCGCTTCCGCGACAAGCCCGACGTGGTCTTCGTTTCCATCAACACCGACGAGGACCGCGAGGCGGTGAAGCCATTCCTGGAAGACATGAAATGGCGCGAAGAGGTGTACTTCGAAGACGGGCTCTCGCGGGCGCTCGACGTCTCCTCGATTCCCACCACCATCGTGGTAAGCCCCCGTGGCGAGATTGCCAGCCGCATGAACGGCTTCCTGCCGGACCGCTTCGTGGACATGCTCAGCGAGCGCATCCGGGAAGCCGCGGCGAACTGAAGCCTGCCCTCTGCGAGCTGCGCCCCTTCGAAAAGCCTCTGAGCCGCGAGCGGAAGCGAGCGGTTGCTCTATAACTGCTTCAGCAGGCGGATGGAGCCGTTGGTGGTGGAAAGATCCAGCAGCGGCCCGCCTGTCCCAATGGTCCCGTCCAGCCGGTGCTTCTGCGGCGCGCCCTGGCTTTGCACATCGAATTCCGTCTTGATGGTGGAGTTCGTGGTTGCCGCCGCCAGGCGCGCATTGGTTCCGGCGGGCAGGTGCAGCGTGATGGCGCCATTAGTGGTACCCACCCGGACATCGCTGCGGTTTTCGCCAGTCACCTGCAGATCCACCGACCCGTTGGTAGTCTGCAGCCGGACCGAATGGCCCGGATCGGTGCGGGCGAGTTGAACACTGATGGCGCCATTGGTGGTGGAGGCCTCCAGGCTGCCGCGAACGTCTTCCGCGCGAATGCGCCCGTTGGAGGTATGCAGCGACGCTCCGCCTTCCTGTGAAGTGAGTTGGATGCTTCCGTTGGAAGTCTGCGCATCGAGACTTCCCTGCAGCTTTTCCGCCCGCACGCGGCCATTGGTGGTGCGCAGCCGCGCGGCGCCTTCAATATCGTTCAACCGGATGGGACCGTTGCTGCTCACGATGCGTTCCAGCCGCGTCTTGCGGGGCACCTTGATGCTATACCGGGCGCCCATGTTGCCGCGTCTGTCCGAAGGACGGACGGTGCGGATGTCCACCGCATCCGGCGCCGCGGAAATGTCGACTTTGAGCGCATCCCGCAATTCGGGCGTGGGCGCGAATTTGGTGCCGCTGATCTCCACGGAGTTTTCATCCCATCCGGCAATCTCGACGGAGCCGTTGAAAGTTTCGAGCGACAGCCGCCCGCCCGGTTTCATGGGATAGGCGTAATGGAAATCCTGGGTGTACCGCCCGGAGGAGCCGAACTCGCCCAGACCCTCCAGGTCGCATGCGGCCAGAAAAATCAACGCCCCGGCCACGGCGGGGATCCCTAAGCTTTTGCGCATGTTCACCTCAAGCAGGACATACGAAAGGCCCGGCGGCCTTGTTCCGCATTTTCGCGGCCACCCGCCGCATCGCGCTATACTAATGACTTAGCGCCCTATATGGCCGAGATGAGCGTTATCTGGCTGAGGGTGGCCGCGGCGCTTTATTCGCTCGGTCGGGTGCTCGATAGCGGTTGCGATCCGCTGTACGTGGGGCGCCGCGCGGTGCGGACG
>JAMCRM010000276.1:0-2428 GCA_023380575.1 Acidobacteriota bacterium
GATTCGTCTTCGGGCGCGTCCTCTCCACCGGTGGGCTCTCGGGATACCCCGGGTACCGGCCTGTTCTGAGCCTGGGAGTTTACCTGGCGTCCGCATTCCACTACCTGCGGAGCGCTTTCTATGAACCGCGCTGGCTGACCCCGGTGGCCGGTTGGCTCATCGCCATCCTGCTGGTTGCGGCAGCCCTGCGGTGGCGCTCCGTCCCGCTGCGCCTGGGGGTCGCCTGGGTTTTCATCGGCATTCTTCCCGTGGCCTTCATTCCGCAGAGGAGCCTGGATGCCGTTTCCATCCCCATGCTGGGCCTGGCGCTGTGCGTGTCGCTGGGCATTGCGGCGGCGGCCAGTCGGCTGCGGGCGCCTGCCCCGCTGGTTTTCGGCGGGACGCTGGTAGCGCTGGTGCTGTTTCACGCCCCGCACCGCGCGGTATACCTTCGCAACGAATACCGGGAGATCTGGTCGGCATATCAGGAACTGTTGGGATACCAGCGCGTGCATCCGTTCCGCGCGGGCAGCCGCATTCTGTTTCTTCGCGATCCCTTCGGGGACAAGGTGTGGGGCACCACGTACCTGGTCTATCTTGCATCGAAAGACCACAGCCTGACGGTGAACCGGGTGGACCACCCGGAACGGGAACCCGACCCCAACCAGCCGCTGCGCTTCGAGCGGGTGCTTTCCTTCGCCGACGAACGGCTGCTGGAATGCGATGCCGGCCCGTTCCAGGACCTTTCGGCGCGGGAACTGGCCGCGCGCGCGGCTACCGCTGTCTGCCTCGAGAAACCGTAAACTGGAAAGACCATGCCAGATGAGAATATGGGGCTGCTAGTGCACGCCGACAGCGGACCCGGAGTGCTCCATCAACTGAGCGGCGTGATCGCGCGCCATAACGGCGACATCACCTCCGTCGAAATTGTGGATTACCGCCCGGAAGAGGCACGCATCTATTTCGAGATCAAGCTCCCCGGTCCGGCAGCGGAACTCGTGGTGGAAATCGGCCGCCTCCCCGTGGTGCGCCGTGCCGAAGTGGTTAAGAGCATGGAGAAGATCTACGGCAAGCGCGTCATCATCATGGGCGGCGGAGCACAGGTGGGGCAGGTGGCCATCGGGGCGGTGTCCGAAGCCGACCGCCACAATATCCGCGGCGAGCACATCTCGGTGGACACCATCCCGCTGGTAGGGGAACAGGCCCTGGCCGACGCCGTAAGGGCGGTGGCGCGCCTCCCGCGCGCCAAGGCCCTGGTGCTGGCCGGATCGCTCATGGGCGGGGGGCGGGTCTGCTCGTCATCAGCCTGAATATGGCGGGCAGCGTTCCGGAGGCGGCGGACCTGGTTGTGACCGACCCGGTACAGGCCGGCGTCATGGCTGTGATGGCGGTTGCGGATACGGCCAAATTCACCATGCAACGGTTGAACCGCCGCGTTTTCTGACCCCGGCACCCGGGAAAATCACGGGGTGATGCAGCATGCTACGCTAAGCGCTGACACCGCAGTGGAGACGTAGCGCATCGCGCATGGTGAAAGACAAGGCAGTCCTCATTACCGGGGCCGGCAGGGGGATCGGCAAGCGTTTGGCCATTGGTTTCGCCCGGGCAGGCGCGCAGGTGTGTCTGCTGGCACGCAGCCAGGCGGAACTGGATCTCGCCAAGCTCGAAATTGAGCAGGCGGGCGGCCGCGCGCTCCGGATTCGCGCCGATGTCCGCGATTTCGAGCAACTTGCGGCGGCCACGGAACGCATGCGCTCGGCCTTCGGCGGGGTGGACGTACTGGTAGCGGCAGCGGCCGTCCAGGGTCCTATCGGACCGCTGGCGGAAATCAAGCCGCGGCACTGGGCGGAAGCCATCGAAACGAACCTGATCGGGGTGATGCACTCGTGCCGCGCGGTGCTGCCACAGATGATCGAGCGGCGTTCGGGGAAGATCATCGTCCTGAGCGGAGGAGGCTCCGCGAGTGCGCGCCCCTTTTTCTCTGCCTATGCCGCTTCGAAAACCGCCGTGGTGCGACTGGCGGAGGTCCTGGCCGAGGAGGTTCGCGACTTCAATGTCCAGGTAAACGCCATGGCGCCCGGGGCCACCTACACCCACATGACCGACGAAATTCTGCACGCCGACAAGCGGGCGGGTCCCCACGAAATTGAAGAGGCCGAACGCATTCGCCTGACCGGCGGCGCCTCACCGGAGAAGCAGATACAGTTAGCTCTTTTCCTGGCATCGGAGCGCTCTAATCACATCAGCGGAAAGCTCATCCATATTCACGACGACTGGAAACGGCTGGAGCACCAAAACACCCACCCCGAAGCGTTTACCCTGCGGCGTGTCCAGCAGCACAAATAACAAAGTGCGTCCATTCCCCCGCTTTGCAGCGTATTTCAATGTGAGGCGGAATTTGCCGTCCGGAGGCCCGGATGAGGTTTCTCTTGCTGTTGCTCGCGATCGG
>JAMCRM010000276.1:2519-4558 GCA_023380575.1 Acidobacteriota bacterium
ACCAGTTGCTCCGTTTGAACTTCTCAAACGGCAAACTGGCGCGTGAGGAGCGGCGGGAGTATGTCGTCGTCCCTGAAGAGCGCGGCGTCCATAAGGAGTTGGCGGAGTTCCAGGGCAAGTACGAGCATAAGGGGAAGTACCTGCCCTACGATCACCCCGGCTACCAGTACAAAAAAGTGGATATTGACGGTCAACTCATCGACGATCTCTCTCGGGACTTGACCGGGGACGGGGGTTCCCGCGATGGAATCGCCCAGGACCAGTTTCCGTTGACCGGTGAGCAGCAGTCAAAGTATGACTTCACGCTGCTGGGGGCGGAAGAGTATCAGGGCCGTCAGGTCTGGCGCATCGGTTTCGAACCGAAACGAACCGGCACGTGGGAGAGCGGCGCCTGGAAAGGCGAGGCGCTGATCGACGCTCTGGAGTACCAGCCGGTGCGTGTCTACACCACCCTCGCCTACAAAGTGCCGGCGGCGGTCAAGATCGTTCTGGGCACCGATATCCGGGGCCTGGGATTTTCGGTGACGTACCGGAAATTCGACGATGGGGTCTGGTTTCCCGTGACCTATGGCGGGGAATTCTACTTTCGTTGCCTGTTCCTGTATAAGCGAACGATTTCGATCTCGCTGGTCAACAGCGATTTCCGGCGAGCCGAGGTCAACAGCAGAGTGAAGTACGCAACGGATCAGAAGTAAGGGCACGGCCCCGGTGGGGCAGCCTTTCAGGCTGCGCGGGGCTCTCAGCCCCGCAATACCTTAGCTATACCGCGCCGAGGTGGCGGGCCAGGAACGGCAGGCCCTTTACTCCCCAGAAGCGGTGGGGGCCGTCGAAAATCTCCTGTTCCGCCATGTCGCCGGCATCCATGGTCTGGTACACTCTTTTGACACGCTCGAAGCTCGCCAGGCTGGCGGCGATGGGGAAGATGGGATCGCGCGAGCCCGATTCAACAAAAAGCGCGCGCTGCGCGATGAGACCCGCCACGTCGTACATTTCCGCCCAGTTGAGGATACCGGGCACGTAATTGTCGATGCAATGGGCGAGCGAAAAGACGCTGTCCCGGAACGTGTTCAGGTAGCCGCTCACCATGGCGGCGCCAATGCGCGACTCGAGCGCCGTGGCAAAGGTGGTAATGGTGCCCCCTCCGGAGATGCCCATGCAGCCGACCCGTCCGGAATCGAGTTCCTTGCGCGTGGCGATCCAGTCCAGGGTGCGCATCACATCCCAGACGCGCCAGCCGATCATGGTCTGGCCCAGCAGCAGGGCCGCACCCGCGACAGGCTGGCAGGCGGTGACCTCGGGGCCTTTCTTTACGGTCAGGGGATCGCGGCGGCAGCCGAAGGCCATGGGCTCGATGGCCACGGCGGCCAAGCCGTGTTCCACGGCCTGGATGGCGAAGTCGTGCTGGTAGCCCTCCTTATCGGTACCGGTGCGGTCCCTGCCCTGGGCGTCGATTCCCACAATATCGTCGACGCCGCGGCCGTGGCCGGGCACCGCGATCACCGCCGGCCATGGCCCGGAACCTTTGGCGGGCGTGAGCAGATAGCCGCGCACCCACAGGCCCGGGCGGCTTTCGAAAGCGAAAGTTTCGCGCCGGTAGGCGGCAAACCGGCGCGTTTCCAGGCTGCGCGCGTCCAAGGCGCATTTGCGCGCCGGAAAACCTCCCAGCAACTCGATCAGCCTGGCACGCAGGCGCTGCTGCCAAGCCAGGGCTTCCCGCCGGTTTCGCGCGCGGAAGGTCAACCGCAATGGCGCGGCGCGATAAAGCTCCAGGGTATACCGCACCGGATCGAGGGCGGGGACGGATTCGGCGCGCGCCCCGCGGACCAGCGATGCGCCCGCGGCCACCGCTGCCAATTCCCTTCTCGTCATACCCTGATACTGATAGACTAATTCGCGGAAAGCAACTTCGGCGTGCTCTAAACGACGTATTGTTCTCCCACGGCGCCCTTCAGGCTGACAACGCCCTGGCTGTCCAACTGCCGTACGATGGCGATGATCTGTTGTTGGGCCGACTCGACGTCCCGGATGCGCACCGGCCC
>JAMCRM010000276.1:4568-5453 GCA_023380575.1 Acidobacteriota bacterium
GTGGTCCCGCAACTGGTCGCTGGTGCCCTTGAGCGCCATGGTCAACAGCTTGCGGTCGATTTTCGAGAGGACCTCTTTCATGCCGTCCACGTTGATCAGCATCATGTCCTCGAACACGAACATGAGGTGGCGCACGGATTCGGCCAGGTTGGGATCCTGCTGTTCGATGTTGTCCAGGATCTCCTTGCTGGTCCCGGAATCGAGCCGGTTGAGCATCTCCGAGAGCGCCCGCACGCCGCCGTAGGATTCGCGGCTGAGTTCGCCGAGCGAGTTCAGCTTCTGCCCGATCACGCTGGCAATCTTGTTGATCACGTCGGGCGAGATCTGGTCGAGGTGGGCCATCCTCAAGGCGACGTCGGAGCGGATATCCGGCGGCAGCGCAATCAGCAGGGCGGCCGCCTGGGAGGGGTTCAGATGCGACACCACGGTAGCGATAGTTTGCGGATGCTCTCCCTGGATGAACTTGGCCAGTTGTTGGGGATCGGCTTTCTGCAGGGTATCGAAACTGGCCAGTTCCTGCTCCAGGGATTGGGCCAACTGGTCCAGCAGTTTTCTGGCGGTTTCCGGGCCGAAGGCGTTGACGAGCATCTTCTTGGCGTAGTCCATCCCGCCCTTGATGACGTAGTCGCGCGCCATGGTGAGTTCATAGAACTCCTGCAGCACCGACTCGGCCTGCTCGGAGGGGACTTCGCGCAGCAAAGTGATCTCGCGGCTGAGTTCCTGCACCTCCTCGGCGGAAAGCTGCTTCAGGAGTTCCCCTGCCGCCTGATCCCCCAGGCTCAGCATCAAAATGGCGGCCTTGCGCACCCCCGCAACCATATCAACCGCTTTGGCATTCGTGATCATGGCGGGCTACTTGGCCTCCAGCCAACTGCGCAGAAATGC
>JAMCRM010000277.1:0-2631 GCA_023380575.1 Acidobacteriota bacterium
GCCCCAACCTTACTGGAACTGGCCGGCCTGCCGCCCAAGCCGGACGCGCAGGGGGTCAGCCTGGTCCCGCTCGTGACGGGAAAGAAGGCCGCCGTGCGCCAGTACGTGATCAGCGAACAGGACACCCTGGAGCCGCTGCGGTGCGTCAACGACGGCCGCTACAAGTTGATCTGGAACAAGCGCTCGGGGGCCAAACACCTCTTTGACCATCGCACCGACCCTCGCGAGAAGCACGACATCGCAGCGGCCAATCCGCGGGTGGTCAAGCGTCTTAGCGACCTGCTCTCCGAGTGGACGAAAGAAAACGAGACGGATGCCGAATGGCGGCAGAGGCTATGGCAGGAAATCGTGCGGAAATCGGCGCCTGTGTCGATCGTGGACGAGGTGACCACGGGTGCCCATCTGCAGTTGACCGGTATCGGGTGGAAGCCTGTGGACGGCAACGGCAATTTTGGCGGGGGCGCCTATTGGACGGAGGCCGCGCAGGCCGGGGAGACCCCGCGCACGGCCGTCTGGCGCAGCGATAATCCCCTGCTCGGGCGGTACCGCATCTCGATTTGGTACGGCAGCCTGCCGGAGGGCGGGGTGGCTGCCAACGCCCCTTTTACGGTGGTGCTGCGCAACGGCTCGCAGAAGGCCTTCCAGGTGGACCAGACCCGCAACGCCGGCGCCTGGCAGGAACTGGGAGTTTTCGAGGATCCCCTGCACGTGCGGTTGACCAACCAGGCCGGGGGACGCATTCTGGTGGACGCGGTCCGGTTCGAGCGGCTGCCGGATTAAAATTGTTCCATTTGAACAGTTGGCCGCGACGGAATAGAATGCTTTGTAGGAGCAGTAAACCGTTTTTGTATGCCAGCGGACGCGACACTCAGTGCCAGGGCGCAGGAAGTGCTCTACCAGATCGTCCGTACGTATATTGAAACGGGCGAGCCGGTCGGATCGCGCACGGTGGCCAAGTCGCGCCACGAAGCCCTGAGCCCCGCGACCATTCGCAACACCATGGCGGACTTGGCCGACGCGGGCTACCTTTCGCAGCCACACACCTCGGCGGGGCGCGTTCCAACGGATAAAGCATTCCGATTGTACGCGCGCTCCCTGGCCACCAGGCGGATTTCCGAGGTGGAATCCGTGCGGCTACGCTCGGAACTGGGCGAGGTCCACACCGTGGAGGAGCGCATTGAGCGGTGTTCCCGCATCCTGATGGAGCTGACCCGCAACGTGGGAATCGCGGCGGCGCTTCCGGCCACCGGCCAGGAACTGGACCAGATCGAACTGGTGCCCTTGGCCGACCGCCGCATCCTCATGATTCTGGTGACGCGGGACCACATGGTGCGCAACCGGGCGGTGGCGCTCGAAGAACCAATCCAGCCCGAGGACCTGGTTTCCATCCGCAATTACGTGAACCGCAATTTCAGCGGGTGGCGCCTGGAAGATGCCCGGCGGGAACTGTTGCGGCGCATGATGGAGGACCAGGCGCTCTTTCACGCCGTGCACCGCCACCTGGAGGCGCTGTACCAGCGGGGACTGCTTGATTCGGACGTCTCCGGGGAAGTGCACATGGAGGGAGCCGCGAACCTGATCGGGCTGGATTTGCACCTCACGCGCGAGAAGATGCGCGACCTGCTGCGCGCCCTGGAGGAGAAGCAGCGGCTGATCGAACTCCTCGACCGCTTTCTGGAACTGCCCGGAGACTTGAAGGTGCAGGTAGGTTTGGAGGAGGTGCACCCGGCCATGAAGGAGCTGGCCCTGATCGGTATCTGCTTCTCGCTGCCCTCCGGTCTCTCCGCGAAAGTGGCCGTGCTGGGGCCCATGCGGATGCATTACCAGCGCGTGATTTCCGCGGTTCTGCACACCGGTTACGCGTTGGAGAACCTGCCATTTTAGGCCTGGGTTAAAATAAGAAGAGTGGAAAACGATAATCTTCAGCAGAATATGCCGGACGTGTCCCAAGAGGATTTGCCGGCCGTCACGCCGGAGACCGAAATCGCCAACCTGACTGCGGAAAGGGACCAGTTGGCCGCGGAAAAGGGTGAGCTGACCGACCGTTTGCTGCGCCTGCGTGCGGATTTCGACAATTTTCGCAGGCGGCAGGAACGGGAGCGCTCCGACTTCATCCAGTTCGCCGCACTGGACGTGGTACGCGAACTTTTGCCCGTGCTCGATGACTTCGAGCGCGCCCTCAAGGTGGAATCCGCGGATAAGGAGTACGTGAAGGGAATCGAGCTGATTTACCAGCGTTTCTTCGACACGTTGAAAAAAATGGGGCTGGAGCCGATTGAAACCACGGGCAAAACCTTCGATCCCAATGTTCACCAGGCGCTGGACAGGCTGGAGACCCAGGACGCGGAAGACCATGCCATTCTCCACGAGTACCAGCGAGGCTATAATTTCAAGGGTAAGTTGTTGCGTCCTTCGATGGTGAGGGTCGCGGTGAGGCCTTGAGGCGGCATTCCCAAGACGTGACGAAGAAAGATTACTACGAAGTTCTCGGTGTGGGCCGGGACGCTGACGATCAGCAGATTAAGAGCGCCTACCGCAAGCTTGCGCTGGCCTACCACCCCGACCGCAACCCGGATAGCCACGATGCCGAGGAGAAGTTCAAGGAAGCGGCGGAAGCCTATAGCGTCCTGA
>JAMCRM010000277.1:2687-5792 GCA_023380575.1 Acidobacteriota bacterium
GTGCAAGGGACCGGCGGGCCCGGGTTCAACCCGGACGCGTTCGCCGATTTTAGCGATATTCTGGGCGATTTCTTCGGTTTCGGCGACCTGTTCGGCGGCGGCAGCGGACGGCGGCGTAATCGCCCCCAAAAGGGCGAGGATGTGCGCTACGACCTGGAAGTCAGCTTCCAGGAAGCCGTCTTCGGCAAAAACGCCGAGGTCCAGGTGGCGCGGCTGGAAAAGTGCGACCGCTGCAATGGCACCCGCACTGAACCGGGCACCGGTGCGAGCACTTGCCCCACCTGCCACGGTCGCGGAGAAGTCCTTTATCAGCAGAGCTTTTTGACCATTCGGCGCCCTTGTGGAACATGCGGCGGCAGCGGCCAGATCATCCGCCACCCCTGCTCCAAATGCCGGGGCGAGGGTTACATGCAGGTCCACCGCAAGATGAAGATCAACATCCCGCCCGGGGTGGATAACGGTACCCGCATGCGCATCGCGCGCGAAGGCCAGCCGGGGTTCAACGGCGGACCGGCCGGTGACCTGTATGTGGTGCTGCGGGTCCAGGAGCACCCCTTCTTCGAGCGGCAGGGCGACGACCTGCACTGCGCCATTCCCATCAACGTGGCGCAAGCCGCGCTGGGAGCGGAAATCGACATCCCCACCCTGGAGGAGCCGGAGCGGCTCAAAATCCCCGAAGGCACGCAGAACGGCGCGCGTTTCCGCCTGAAAGGAAAGGGCGTCCCGAATGTCAATGGGGGCGGTCGCGGCGACCTCTGGGTGCACGTCGACGTGCGGGTACCGTCTAAACTCACCCGCGACCAGAAAAAGCTCTTCGAGCAGCTTCGCGAAACCCTGCCGGTGGAAAACGGCCCCTCCGAGAAGGGGCTTTTCGAAAAAGTCAAAGACTACTTCATGTAGGGTTATTCCTCTTCGGCCTGCTTTTTGTGCTTGGGCTTTTTTGCTGACTTAGGGGGAATCGGCTTGGCCGCCGGAACGCGGCCTACCCGCTCGCGGGCGATGGCACGCACCTCCTTGTTCACGTCGACGGTCTTCTTTTTCCGCATCACTCCTCGATGGCCGTGAAACTGGAAATCTCGGCGGAGCGGACGCCGTAGATCTTCATCAATCTACGGCAGATCTCCTCGCCGATCTTCTGTGGCGAATCTTCCTCATCGTGTTCTACCTCCAGCTTCAGGAAAATATTGCTGCGGCTCATATACCCTATACTAAAAGAATGGCTTGCGCGATTTGCGAGGTCCGGCGGCCGCGCCGGTACTGTCCAGGAGTGCGCGGGGACATTTGCACGGTGTGCTGCGGCACCGAGCGCGAAGTGACGGTGGATTGTCCCTTCGACTGCATCTATCTGCAGGATGCGCGCCAGCACGAGCGGCTCACGCCGCTAACCCCGGACGAGATGCCTAACCGGGAGATCAAGGTCACGGAGGGCTTCCTGCGCGAGCACGAAGAGTTGCTGGTGCACCTGGCACGGGCGCTGGCGGCGAGCGCGCTGGAGGTGCCGGGCATCATCGATTACGACGTCCGTGAGGCCCTGGACGCTCTTATCCGCACCTACCGCACGCTGGAGAGTGGCGTCTACTATGAAAGCCGTCCGAATAATCCCCTGGCGGGCCGCATTTTCGCGGGGGTGCAGCAGGCCGCGGCGGAGTACCAGCGGCAGGAACGGGAACGGTTGGGCATGTCGCGAACACGCGATGCGGATATTATGGGCGTGCTGGCGTTTCTGCAAAGGTTGGAACTGGATCGTAACAACGGCCGCAAGCGGGGGCGGGCCTTTGTGGACTTCCTGCGCTCGCAGTTCAGCGCCGCCACGGTGCCGCCGGCGGCGTCGCCCCTGATCGTGCCCTAGTCTTCTCCCTCCACCCCTTTTCGTGGTATAACCGATTCACACCTAGGGAAGGGGTGCCTATGTCCCGGGTCAGAGAGATCATCCAAAATCGCGAGATGCATTGTGTCGAGGAGCATCACTCCGTCGCGGAGGTGGTGCGGCGCATGGCCGAACTGAATGTTGGAGCCATCCTCGTGCTGAACCAGGGGGAACTGCGGGGAATTTTCAGCGAGCGGGACCTCATGATGCGGGTGGTGCTGCCGGGCCTGGATCCGGCAGCCACGCCGGTGAGCCGGGTCATGAGCACCAACCTGACGACCGTCAGCGAGGATGCCACGCTCGAGGAAGCCATGCAGCGGATGCGGGAGCACAACTGCCGGCACTTGCCGGTCAAGGGGGCAGGCGGGCTGGTTGGGTTTCTCTCCATGCGGGATGTCATGCATCACGAACTGGCCTCCAAGGAGGAGGAACTGCACCAGATGCGTGCCTATATTCACGGTAACGCGTGAAGACCGGGTTCATTCTGTTCGCCCACGGATCCCCGGTCGAATCGGCCAATGAGGCAGTACGGGCGGTGGCGCGGCGTGTGGGCGCGGAAGTCGCGTTCCTGGAACCCTACCATCCCACCTTGGGGGAGACTATCGCGAATGTGGCGGGAGCAGGTGTGAACCGGATGGTGGTGATCCCGTATTTTTTGATGCTGGGGCTCCACCTCGAGCGCGATTTGCCACGCATCGTAGCGGCAGCGGCACGCGTTCATCCCGATGTAGAAATCCGCGTCACCCCTCCCCTGGATGGGCATCCGGCTCTGGCGCTTGTCGTGCTTGATCGAGCGGCGGAAGCGGTCGCCGAATGGCTCGAATCCGAGACTTCCACGCAACCTTGATCGAATCGCGCGAAATCGCGCCGGAGATCCGGCATTTCGTATTCACCACGCCGGAACCGTTCACCTTCACGCCCGGACAGTTCGTGTACCTGCGGGCCGAAATCAACGGCGCGGCCGTAAAACGGGCCTATTCACTGGCTTCCGCGCCGGGAGGAACCAGCTTTGAGCTGTGCTTAAACCGGGTGTGCGAGGGCGTGTTCTCACCCTATCTCTTCGACCTGGAACCGGGCGCGGTGGTGCCGCTGCAGGGTCCTTATGGCGTCTTCGGATGGCGAAAGCCGGCCAGGGACTCCGTGCTGGTCGCCACCGGCACGGGCATCGCCCCGTTTCGCTCTATGCTGCGGGCGGGACTGCCCGAGTCGGGTGACGTGACCCTGCTGTTTGGCGTGCG
>JAMCRM010000278.1:0-1983 GCA_023380575.1 Acidobacteriota bacterium
GCGCGCACGCGCAGGATGAAAGATTGCCCCTGCAGTTTCGGATTAACGGGAGCGCGCGCGATCACCTCGCCTTTGAGCGGCCGGTCTTCGTATTCGGCCGCAACGATCCGTGCCGTTGACGGAAGGCGGCGCACGCTCTCGCCCGCGGGAACATCGACGCGCGCCAGCAGCACGTGATAGCCGCCGGTACGCAGGACGGCTTGTCCGGCCAGCACCGTTTCGCCGGGTTGGGCGAGTACTTCGACGACTTGCCCCGCGTGCTGCACCTGCATCGGCATCGGCGCTGTGGGTCCCTTGTTTGCCCTGAGGGAAGCCGTGACCAGTTCCACGTGCTGTTGGGCGGCTTTGAGCCTTGCCTCCTCACCATCGAGCTTCGCTCGCGCCGTTTGAACGGCGCTCAGCGAAGCGTTCTGGTTGTGCTCGTAGAGGAATTTCACGCGTTCGTAGGCCGCACGCGCGGCTTTCACGGATGCGGCGGCGGCTGTTACCTCGGCCCCGTCGGTGGAGAGTTGGGATTCGAGTCCCACGGCCTCTACCGGAGCCACGCGGGGCATGACCGCACCCACCACGGTTCCGTCACGAATCTCTTGCCCCACCTGCGGCCAAGCCTGTCCGGAAGTTTGCACCACACCCGCCACCGGCGCGCGCACAACGAAGCTCTGTGCCGGGTCCTCGTTCAGTTCGCCATAGGCAGCGACCTCCGGGCGAAACGTGCGCGGGGTCAGGGCCTCGGTTTCGAGTCCGATCAGCGACTGCGCCTGCGGTTCCAAGACGACGCCGGCCGCGCGGTGCGGCTGGCGCGAAACGGCCGGGGGCGCCGCAACTCCGCTCTTCGAGACCTCGATGGCAATGAGAACAGCCGCCGCTGCGATGATGGCGAGCGCCGCCAGGGTCCACTTCGCTTTCGCGCTCATGGCCGGCGGCTCCCCGGTGGGAGCAGCGGCAGCCCTCCCGTTAAGGGCCGCTCGACCGCGTCTTCCAGTTGCCCGAGCGACTGCTGCGTCTTGCGTAGCGCGTTGAGCCGGAGCATCTGCGCCGCCGCGACCTGGAAGTGCGCGGTCACAAGAGTCAGGCGGTCCGTTTCACCTACCTTGAGCGATGCTGCCGCGGAGTTCGCACGCTGCCGCTGAATGGTCAGCGTCCGGTCTGCGTCCGCGAGCTCCCCGAACGCAGCGCGGTAGTCGCCGAGCGCTGTCTCGGTTTGGTTGATGACGGTGGCCTGCAGCGCCAGAAAGCGCGTTGCGGCCTCTTCGCGGCGCGCCTCGGCCTGCGCAATCGGGCCCTGGTTCCGGTTGAAAATCGGAAGCACAAGCGCCGGCACGATAGTGTACTTGTTCTCCCCGTCGTCAAAGGCATAGCCGGGGTTGAGGTTGAGGTTCGGGTATTGTCTGGCCACCTCGAGTTGAAGGGCGGCCTCGGCAGCTGCGTATTCGACGAGCGAGCGCCTCACGCCGATACGGTTGAGCAGCCCGGCCCGTTGAATCCCGAAGCGCGTGATCAGTTGTTCGCCGGGCGGCTGGTCGAGGTCCGGCCACGCGAACGTGTACCCGTCGAGGGCTGAAAGCGGAACACCGAGCGTCCCGGCGAGCGCGACTCTTGCGTGAGCGAGCCGGCCTTCCGCGGACCGGATGGCCAGCACGGTGCCGGAGAGCTCGAATTGCGCCAGGTCCAGGACGGGGCGGCTGACCGCGCCGACCTCGAGCCTCATCCGCACCAGGCTGACCGCTTCGGCCTGCAGGTTCCTTTGATCTTCCAGCAGGCTGAGCTCGCGGGCGAACAGGAGTTGATCCAACAAGGCGGCGCGAAGCCGCGCGCGCACCTTCCAGGCCATTTCCGCCAGCGCCAGGCGCGACGCCTCCGTCACCCGTTGTGCTTCCTTGATCCTGTAGCCGCGCTTTCTAGCCGTTTCGACCGGGATATCCAGGTTGAACCGGAACAGAAACGGGGCTGAGGGCAAGTTCTCATAGCCGGGGCCTACGGCTG
>JAMCRM010000278.1:1993-4274 GCA_023380575.1 Acidobacteriota bacterium
CCGGATTTGGGCGTGCCGCGGCTGTTTTGACGCCCGCCGCGGCTACCGCGGCCTGCGCGCGGGCGACATCCAGCTCGGGTTGGTAGTAGAACGCCACCAGCGTGAGCGCGCCGAGGTCGAGGGCGCGCGGCGGCCATGCCACAGGTTTCGGGAGGTTCGCTTCCACATAGCTGCGCAGGCCCGGATCCGAGAGCGTCCGCGATTTGAAGTCCGATTCGATTTGCGCCGGCACAATAGGTTTTGGATGATATTTGGCGCACCCCGACCATGTGACCACGGCTGCCGGAAGGCAAATCAGCGCTCGGAAAGAGTACTTCATCGTATGTTTTCAAGCAGCCCTTTTTGAATTTCAGAGCAATTGCCGGACCAGACCCGAAGTTAACTCGCCTGTTGTGAAGAGAAGGCGTTGGGAATCTGACGGTTAGCCATCGATTCGGCGCGGTGGATGCGTTTAGCGACATGGAGCAGCAGTGCTGGAAATTGCGACGTGTGCGATTTGATCTTGCAGCCCATAGTTTGGGGGCAAGGCAGCCGTCTGGATGCGCTGGCAAAGGACAACGCGAACAAGGGGCCAACAGGTGGTCTTCTTTTCTCTTTGCGGTCGCCCCCCGCTTGTGCCCGCGACAGTGACTTTCTACGGAGCCCAGCCGACCTATCCGGGGATGCAGCAGATCAACTTGACGATGCCGGCTTCAGTGGCCGGTGCGGGCGACGCCCCTGTAACGATCACTTCCGGTGGCCAAGTCAGCAACATGACCTTCATGGAGGTGCTTCCCACGACCGCCATGATGCAAGGAATGCCCGGTTGGACGTCGGGAATGCAGGTCGCCGCTAACACAGCGCGCCCAAACGAGCCTGTCGGCATGGCATTCAACTCGCGGAACAACACCGTCCTGGTCAGCGATCCGGCTGCTAACGCGGTTCGCATCATGAATCCCAACACGATCAGCACGATAACACTGCCTCAAAACGCTCAGGCGCATGGGATCGCGGTGAATGATGCGGGGACGATGGCGGCCGTTGCGATGAGCGGCCTCAATGCTATCGCCCTGATCGATCCGGTGGAGAACCGCATTTCCGCAACGGTCGGCGTGGACGCCTTCCCTGTGCGAGTCGCCTTTGCCGGAAACAACCTGATGGTGACGAACGCCGGCGCCGGCACCGTATCGGTGATCGATCTCAACTCCCGGATGATTTCGCAGACAGTGAAGGTGGGCCACGGGCCATGGAAGATCGCCGTGGACACCGCAGGCAACCGCGCGCTCGTAGCGAACATGCAATCAGGCACGGTCTCAATGATCAACTTTTCGACTTTCGCGTCGAACGAGCCCCCCTTGCCAGCCGGCGCACGGCCCTACGACATCGCGATTTCGCCGGCGGCGAACCAGGCTGTGATCCCTGTTCCGGCCATGAACAGCGTGATCCTGATGAATCTGGCGGACAATTCCATGAAGACCGTCAACGTGTCTGGCTCGAACGCGTTCGGCCCCGCGGCTGTTGCCGTCAACGGCAACACGGCCTACGTCGCCAACATGATGAGCGCCAACGTCACGTCAATGGACCTGAACACGGGCGCAATCCTGAACACCACTACGACCGACCCTGGACCGCGATCGCTTGCGGTCGAACCGCAGGGGAACTCGATGCTGGTCCTGGCTCAGGGCACCCAGACGGTTGACATGATGAACCTGACAAGCGCTGGAGGCATGTCCATGTCTTCCCGCATGGGAGCTACCGGCGGCACGTTGGGACCGGCGTACGGTATGCCGGCCGTGACTTCCGTTTCGCCCAACTCGGCCAAAGCGGGTACAACCTTCAGCCTGACCATCGAGGGGTCGAACCTTTCGGGCGTGAGCAACGTTGATTTCGAGCTCACTGGATCGCCGGGTATGGGGCCAGGCCAGGGTCCCCTGGACGATACCGACATAAAGACTTCCAGCATCCAGGTAAACAGCAGCGGAACTCAGATCACTGCGTTATCGCCATCTCGTCGAGCGCGACTCCGGGCACGCGGCGCATCCATCTGGATACGCCGAATGGAGATGTAATGATGGGCGGCAGCGCCGGCGTGTTGTTCACGCTTTTGGCGCCCTAGAGCGCAGGCGCGTCCATATTTCGTTTATTTCCACGGCAGTTCGTTCCCTTCACGGCGGTTGCCGGCATCCCACGCTTGCTTGTTCAAGGCTAGACTTATAGGGACCCGGTTCTCTGCGGTTTGGAAGCGGAGGCGAGGCGGCCGGCAGCGCGCCATTGACCTGTCGCCGGCGCGCCCGTGCGGAAG
>JAMCRM010000279.1 GCA_023380575.1 Acidobacteriota bacterium
GAGATTCTGCGCGACGAGATCCGCCGCGGCGGGCCGGTCAGCTTCGCCCGCTTCATGGAAACCGCGCTCTATCATCCGGAGCACGGCTATTACCGCGGCGACCCGTTCGGCCGGAGCGGCGATTTCTTCACCGCCGAGCAAATCCAGCCCGTGTTCGGAATTCTCATGGCCGCGCGCATCCGTATGCTTTGGGAGGAAGCCGGCTCGCCGGAGGATTTCACGGTGGTGGAACTGGGCGCGGGACGCCGCGAGATGACGGCGCACTTCTCCGCCTGGCGCTACGTTCCCGTGGAAATCGGCTCCGGAGCCCTGCCGGCCTGCTTCCGCGGAGTGGTCTTCTCAAACGAGTTCTTCGACGCGCTGCCGGTTCACGCCGCCGAGTATGTGGAAGACGCGTTCCGGGAAAGACTGGTGGGGCTGGAGGGCGACCGCTTCGTGTGGGTGCGCGGGGGCCCGGCCTCCGAAGCCGTGGAAGCTTACCTGCGGCGTTACTTTCCCGAGCCGGTGGAGGGCAACGTCTACGAAGCAAACCTCCAGGCGATGCGGTGGATGGAACGCATCGCCGGCGCGCTCGCAGACGGCTGGATGCTGACGATTGACTACGGCTACACGCGCCCCGAGGCTGTCCGCTTTCCCCAAGGCACGCTCATGAGCTACCGCAGCCACACCGCGCGAGACGCCGTGCTGGATAGTCCCGGGCGGCAGGACATCACGGCGCACGTGGCATTCACGGCTCTGGCCGAGCACGGTTCACGATGCGGCCTCGAGCAGGTGCGCTTCGAAAACCTCTCCCGCACCCTTCTCGACGCGGGCGAGCGCGACCAGTTCCATTCCGCTCTCGCCGGCGGGGCGCCCGCCGAAGAGAGCGCGCGCCGCCTGCAACTGAAGACCCTGATGTTCGGCATGGGGGAAACGTTCCGGGTGCTGCTTCAAAGAAAGGCCAAGAAATGAAGAAGGCCCCGAATCATCGGGGCCTTGGGGTAATCTCGAAACCTTGCGCCCTCCTATGGGGCGGCCCGCAGCTACTTCTTTTTCTTCGGAGCAGCTTTCTTCTTCGGGGCGGCTTTCTTGGTTGCGCTCTTCATCGATCGATTCTCCCTAACATCAAAATTTTGCGACTCGAAAATCGCAATGTGATTCATATATAAAGTTGTTCACTGCGAATGTCAAGAAAAAAATGAATCTGGGCGCACGTTGCGGCGAGGCTCTTCGCTTCGCTCAGAAACGCGCGTCGCGGAAGGCCGCCAGGTTCGCTCCGAGGTGCGCGTAAGAGCGCGTGCCGGTGAGAATCCATCCCTCGAACGGCCGCTTCAAAATGAACCGGAAGGCCTCCACCATCGCCGGCGCTCCGAGAAAACTGCCATCGCCGCCGTACAGCAGCTCTCCCATTCCGAAGGGCCGGTTCACCAGGATGCGTTTGCCCGCGCGCGCCGCGCGCTCGAACACGGGCTCCAGTTTCCGGTTGCGGAGATTGAAGACGATCTGGAGCGTGGAATAGAACGGGTCGTCCACGGCGAGCATGGCGGTCTCCAGGTCCGTCACGCTGACGCCAAACTGGCGCACGCCGCGGGCGGCCGCATAATCCAGGGCCCGGCGCACGCCACTGTCCCTCATCACGGCCGGAGTGGATTTGTGAATCTGCAGCAGGTCCACCTTGGGCAGGCATTCCAGGCTTTGATCGATGCTGCGGCACAAGGCGTCATAGGAATGATCGGAGTAAGGAGCGCTCTCACCCGCTCTCCAATGCTCTCCGCACTTGGTGGCGACGGTGAACTCGGCTAAGCGGGGAGAATCAAGAGAGCGCAGGAATGTTCCTAGCCTCCGCTCGCTGGTGCGGGGGCCATAGGAAGGAGCCGTGTCGTAAAAGCGGATGCCCGCCGCGGCGGCTTTGGCCAGGAAGGCGGCGCTTTCTTCGTCGGAGGGCAGGGGCACGGGGCGGGCGCCCCAAGCGCGGCCCAGGGAGACCAGTCCGAGTCCCAGCCCAACGCCCGGCATTTTTTACCGGCGGACGCCGGCCTTGGGCTCCTTGCCTACCTCGGCGGTGTCTTCGCGGAAGCCTTCGCGGCGCGTCCAACTGGCACGCAGGAAGTCGTGGTTGGTGCGGGCGATCACTTCCAGCTTGATCTCCTTGGGACATACCGCCTCGCACTCCCCGATGTTGGTGCAGCTTCCGAAGCCTTCGGCGTTCATCTGCGCCACCATGGCCAGCGCGCGCCGGGTCCGTTCCGGCTGGCCCTGCGGCAGTTTCCCCAAATGCGTGATCTTGGCGCCGGTGAACAATGCCGCCGAGGCGTTCGGGCACATGGCCACGCAGGCGCCGCAGCCGATGCAAGCGGCCGCGTCCATGGCCAGTTCGGCGTCTTCCTTGGGCACCGGGATGGAATTCGCTTCCGGCGCGCTGCCGGTGGAGGCGGAGACGTAGCCGCCGGCGGCGATGATGCGGTCCAGAGCGCTGCGATCCACGGCCAGGTCCTTGATGATGGGGAAGGCGACCGAACGCCATGGCTCCAGGTAGAGTTCGTCGCCGTCCTTGAAGTGACGCATGTGGAGCTGGCAGACGGTGGTCCCCTTCAGCGGACCGTGCGCCACGCCGCTGATCATGAAGCCGCACATCCCGCAAATACCTTCCCGGCAGTCGTGATCGAAGGCGATCGGGTCGTCGCCGCGGGCGATCAGGTCTTCGTTCAGCACGTCCAGCATCTCCAGGAAAGACATTTCCTGGTTAACATTGGGCGCCTCGTAACGGACCATGCGGCCTTGCTCTTTCGCGTTGCGCTGCCGCCAGACGTGAAGGATCAGTTTCATTTACTTGTAGCTCCGTTGACTTGGGTGGACGTACTCGAATGTAAGCGGCTCTTTGGAGAGCGCGGGCGGCTGGCCCTCGCCTTTATACTCCCAGGCGGCTACATATGAGTACTGGTCGTCGTTGCGCAGCGCCTCGCCTTCCGGCGTCTGGTACTCCTCTCGGAAATGCCCGCCGCAGGATTCGTTGCGCTCCAGGGCGTCCAGGCAGAGTAGCTCGGCCAGTTCAAAGTAGTCCGCCACGCGCCCGGCCTTCTCCAGGGACTGATTGAACTCCTCGCCATCGCCCGGCACCCGAACCTCGCGCCAGAACCGCTCCCGCATCTCGGGGATCACGCCCAGGGCGTGCCGCAGCCCTTCGGCCGTGCGGCCCATCCCGCAATACTCCCACATGACCTTGCCCAATTCGCGGTGGAAGGAATCCACCGAGCGGGTGCCGCGGACCTCCAGCAGCCGCTTCACCTGGCAGGCCACCTGCGATTCGGCTTCGCGGAACTCCGCCTGGGCGGCGTCCACCTTTTCGAACTTGCTGCTGGCCAGGTAGTCGCCGATAGTGTAGGGGAGCACGAAATAGCCGTCCGCCAAGCCCTGCATGAGCGCGCTCGCGCCCAGGCGGTTGGCGCCGTGATCGGAGAAGTTGGCTTCCCCCATCACGTACAGGCCGGGGACCGTGCTCATGAGGTTGTAGTCCACCCACAATCCGCCCATGGTGTAGTGGATGGCCGGGAAGATGCGCATTGGCACGGCATAGGGATCCTCGCCGGTGATCCGCTCGTACATATCGAACAGGTTCCCGTAGCGCCCCCGGATCACCCCCGCGCCGAGGCGCTGTATGGAGTCGGCGAAATCCAGGTAGACTCCCAGTCCGCTTTCGCCCACGCCGCGGCCCTCGTCGCAGACGGCCTTGGCATTGCGGGAGGCCACGTCGCGCGGCACCAGGTTACCGAAGCTGGGATAGCGCCGCTCCAGGTAATAGTCGCGCTCCGCTTCGG
>JAMCRM010000280.1:0-1382 GCA_023380575.1 Acidobacteriota bacterium
CATGGCGAGGGACCCGTTCAGTTCCGCATCCCTCCGGTCGCGAATAAATACCGCCGTTGGTTTGACCCGGCGGCGCCGGGGCGCAATCGCCAGTCCGGGGCGCCGCCCTTCACTGGCGACCACGTGGACGGCTTTGGCAACAAGATCACGCTGTATGCGGTCGCCAACCCCAAAGTGAGTCCCCGAGAGATTCTCGCATCCGGCGGCTTGACCGGAGACCAACGTCCCGCTGCCGCGTCTTCGGAACGGACGCAGTTCTACTCGCGGACTGAGGTCTCTTACGCGGGTGTGCTGGACTGGCACACCATCCTGGACCGCACTCTCAGTCCGGACGGGTTTGGGATCATCCGGATGGACAAGGCGGCGCAGACCATTCGCTTTGAAAGCTGGCCCTGGACTTCCTCTTTAAAGAACGGACGGGGCCAACATCCTGGCTGGCCGGTAACGGTCACATTGGCGGAATGCGACGGGCGCGTGCCGGTCGAGTATCTGCCGGACCTGAAGATCAGCGGCATTGACGACGCCATGGTGCAGGTCATCGAAGCAGACTCGGGCGAGATTGTTTATACGACCAGGGCAAAGGCGGGATTCTACCGGCCGGGGGTGTTTCGCCACGGCCGCTATCGGGTGCGCGTCGGGGAGCCGGGCACGGCGCGGATGAAAACCATCGACAATTTGCAGTCCGATCCTGTGGCGGGCCGGTCGATTCAGGTCACGCTCTAAGCTAAAGGAGGCTTTTCTAATGATCGATCGCAGAGACTTTCTCATGAGCGTGGCGGCAGCGGCGGCTCCGGCGGTGCAATTGGGCGCGGAAGGCGCGCGCAAGGATTGGCACCGCAGGCAAGCCCGGGTGTTTCTGCTTGATTTCCAGGTGCCGGATCCGGTGGACCAGGGCGTACCCGGGATGCCGCACTTTTTTCAGAAGCTCGACCCGCCCGCGATCGTGGAGCAAGTGGCTGCGGCGGGCGCCAATGTGCTCCTCGTGCACGCCAAGTGCAACCAGGGCAACGCGTATTACAACACTAAGGTAGGGCACAAACACAGCGATCTGGGAGAGCGCGACCTGATGGCGGATTTCTCCTCGCTGTGCCGCAAGCGAGGCATAGGCATTCTTTACTATGTCCAGTTGTCTCGCGACCGGCGCTCGTTCGAGCATCCGGAACGGCGAGCCATCGACTCCCAGGGACGGCCGGTTCTCACCGCCTCGGACAATCCGCTACTGGCGGCGCGCGAGGAGAAGCAGGTTGTCTGCATGAACGGGCCTCATCGCCAGTACATCAAAGACATCCTGGCCGAACTGAGCCGCGGCTATGACTTCGATGGTTTTTGGCTGGATTGCTCCAACTGGGGGGGCCGGGTGAACCCCTGCTTTTGCCAAACCT
>JAMCRM010000280.1:1392-3424 GCA_023380575.1 Acidobacteriota bacterium
AGCCAAAGGACTCTACACGACCGCGGAAGGCAAGCGCTACATCGCGTGGCGCCGCCGTTTGAATACCACGATCTTGAATGACGTGATCGGGACGGTCCGGCAGATCAATCCGCGTCTTACGGTGACGCACAACGGCTCGGGTTCCAGTGCATGGTCCGATTGGGAATTCTGTGACGCGGACGACTACGTCTCGCACGAGTACCACTTCAGTGAGGGCTATGGGCAACTGTCGCTGCTTTGCCAGCGGAACTGGTCGCTCAAGCCCGGAGTGCCATTTGAAATCGAGATCTGGCGTTTCGCCAACCGGCTTGGCGGCACCCGCTCCACCATGCGGGCCTATCAGGTGCGCCGCCCCGAAGTGCTGCTCCCCGAAATGGCCTCGGTTGTCGCCAACGGCGGATTCCCGCAGTACTACGATCAGGTCAAAGCGGATGGAACGCTCGAAGGGCGCAGCCTGCGGATGTTGGCTCCTGCATTCCGCGAAGTGGCGGCGCGGCAGCCCTGGGGCGGCGTGGGTGAACCCGTCGGTTACGCCGCCGTGTTGTGGTCCAAAGCTACTGAAGCGATGATGCCGCGTGAGGAGCAGGCGCTGCATGGCGATGGTGTAACTGGCGCGTACTCCGCTCTGATGGAGACGCACATGCCCGCCGCCGTGCTCACGGAGAGAGACATCGTCTCGCGCCGGTGGCGCGGCACAAAGGCGATCGTGGTCGACGCCGCGGAATGTCTCTCCGGCGATTGCTGCCAGGCACTGGCCGACTATGTGCGCAATGGCGGAGGGCTGGTGGTCACCGGCCGGTCGTCGCTGCGCGACGGCGAAGGCCGCCTGCTCCCGAACTTCGGGCTCGCCTCGTTGTTGGGCGCGGACTATCAGGGCATGACCCCGAAGTGGTACAGCTTCCTCAATCCCGAAGGGACGCATCCGGTTACCGCGGGGCTGGAACCCGGCTTCCCACTCTCGGTTTACGCAACCTTGCAGGTGCGGGTAGCGGCGAAACCCGGTGCACATGCCCTGGGCACTATCGTGAATCCGATGCCGGGTTTCCACATGGGCTATCCGCCGCAGGAGCACACCGGCGTGCCTGGACTGCTGGTTCGCGAGCACGGCAAGGGGCGAGTGGTGTATGTGAGTGCCGCGTTGGGCGCAATCTATTGCCGGGTGAACCACCCCGACTACCGCCGGCTCATGGTGAATGCCGTTCAGTGGGCCGCTGCGTGCGCGCCGGCCGTAACCGTGGACGCCCCCGGGACCGTCGAGATGGTTGCGTGGCGAGACGAAAGCTCCCGCCGCACGATCGTGCATTTAGTCAACCGCACCGGGGCCGGCCTGCCGCAGGGTGAGGGCGCATTTCAGAGCGAGGTGATCCCGGTGTACGGGATTCGGGTGCATGTCGATGGACCGCTGGCTGGAGCCGGAGCGAAGATCCAGCCTGGCGGCCGCGTGCTGCCGTCCAGAAAAACCGGTGGGCGGATGACGATCGAACTCGACCGGCTGGATAGCTGGGAGATTGTTGAGATTGCGTAAAGGAGTAAACCGATGTCCTTCCAAGGAGGTCGAATGAAAGCCGCGTACTTATTAGTGGCTGGCCTGTTGGCCGGCAGTTTATGCTTGGGTCAGGAGTCCCGCGCCACGATCACTGGTCGCGTGATGGACCCGACCGGCGCCGTGATACCTGGAGCGAATGTCCGGGCCGTGAACCTGGCGACGAATGCCGGCGGTTCCTCGGTAACGAATCAGAGCGGCAGCTTCGAAATTCCGTACCTGTTGCCCGGCCTTTACCGGGTGACAGTCACGTCCGCCGGCTTCAAGACACTGGTTCGGGACCAGATCGAGTTGCGCGTCAGCGACCGTTTAGCGCTTGACTTTGCGCTGGATGTAGGCAATGTGGGTGAATCCGTGACGGTTACTGGAGAGACGCCTTTACTGGAGACAACCAGTGCGTCGGTAAGTGCGGTGATGAACCAGCAGTTACTGGTAGATCTGCCGGGCGTGGGCGGGAACCCCTTCTATTACACCAGACTGGTATCCGGC
>JAMCRM010000281.1:0-461 GCA_023380575.1 Acidobacteriota bacterium
CGGCAAATCATCCACGTCGAAGCGGTTCAGGAACATGGCCTGCGATACCGGCTTCAGGATGTAATAGGAAAACAGCACCAGCAGCAGGTACAGGAACATGAACGCCGACCTGAGCCGCTCCCCCGGTCTGACGTCGTAAAACATATGCCACAATCCCCGCGCCATTCGCATAGTCGGCCGCGTATGTCCCGCAGAGTACCAAAAACGCCCGCCCTGTGCCACTGGCCGGCGGGGCTGTCTCGTGCAAACAGGGGGCCACGATTCTGTAGCGGCCCCATAAAGGCTTATAGTGATTCTATGAATTTTGGCGCGGGCTGGCGGAGTCTGTTGGCGCCCCCCGAAACGGAGGAACAGTTCCGGCAACAGATTGCCGCGTCCAGCCTGACCGGGCTGAAAGTCTTGGGCGCGGTCGAGCTTTGTGTGCCGATTGTCACATTTCTGACGCACTGGGCGGTGCACCG
>JAMCRM010000281.1:471-6822 GCA_023380575.1 Acidobacteriota bacterium
GTGACACAGGGTTGGGTGGTGGCGGGCAACGTGTTCAATACGCGGGAGGCCAAGCGCATCTATCCGCTACTCGGTATGGCGCTGGTAATCGGCGGATCACATCGCAACGCTGGTGGGGGTTGGCGCGCTGACCACGGTAACCGCACGCTTCGGGTGGATCGCGCCGCGGGCGCGCGCTGCGGCCCTGTTCTCCGCCTGGCTGGGCGCCGCGGTCCTGATCTGGACGTCGCTGCTCATGGCGCGCGAGTTCTACGGCTTGAACGATTACATTCCCGCCGGGGTAACGCTCCTCATGCTGGTAGTGGTGGCGGCCATCCCCGCCCGCCCTCTGCAAATTTTGCTGCTGGGATTGGCCGTCGAGGTCACCTATGCTTCCTCTGTGCTGGCCATGCACGCGGGGGTGGTCGAACCCGTTGAGGTCCGCACGTCCCATGACGTGTTCCTCACCATGCTCAGTTTCCTCGCGGCCGGGGTGACCGCGGTGCTCTACCGCCAGCGCCGATCCGACTGCATCTCCCACCAGGAGGCGCTGCGCATCACCGAGGCGCTGACGGGAGCGCAGTTGCGCGCGCAATTGGCCGAGAACGCCGCTTCCATCGGTAAACTTGCCGCGGCGCTCACGCATGAAATGAATACCCCCCTGGGAGCGCTGAAAAGCTCTATCGACACACTGGTGGTGCTGGCTGCGCGCCAGGCTACCGCCTCGCCGGAAAAACAGCAGCAACTGGTTGCCATGCAGGCCGATTTAAGAAGGTCCATCCAAAGCTCGGCAGAGCGTATCCAACAGGTCGTGGCGCGGTTGCAGCGGTTCATCAGTCTGGAAGAAGCCGAAATCAAGCAGGCCAACCTCAACGATCTGCTTTGCGACGTGGCGGTGCTGTTTGAGCAGCAGATCCGCGGGCGCGTGGACCTGTGTTTCGACCTGCAACCGCTGCCCACCCTGACCTGCCGGCCGCAGTTGTTGACGTTCGTCTTTTCCTGCCTGTTGAGCAATGCCCTGAATGCCGTGGACGGCCATGGGCGCATTGAAGTCGCCACCCGCCTGGCCGACTCCACCGTGCGGGTTACTATCCGGGACAATGGCCGCGGCATGGCTGCACGGGGGCGACATCCAGATCGAAAGCGTGGAGGGCGAGGGGACTACGGTGTGCGTAACCATTCCCTGCTGAAATTTGTCGCCGCCGCCCTGCTGGCCGTAGCGGCGGCCGCGGCCAGCGACGATACGTTCCCGCGTGTCGCCCGCGTCGTGGCCATCGGAGACGTGCACGGCGATTTCGAAGCTTTCACCGGTCTGCTGCGCGCCGGCGGCCTGATCAGTGGCTCGGGTAAGTGGGTAGGCGGCAAGACCCACCTGGTTCAAATCGGCGACGTGGTGGACCGCGGGCCGGATTCGCGCCGCTGCCTGGACTTGCTTATGGCGCTGCAGAAGCAGGCGCGGCAGGCGGGCGGGCGTGTCCATGCCCTCATCGGCAACCACGAGGCGATGAACGCGTACGGCGATTTTCGCTACGTCTCGGCCGCCGACTATGCCGGATTCCGCAGGGACAGTTCCGAACGGGTGCGGACCGCCTACTTCGAGCGGCACGCCAAGGGGCTGAAGGCCGCCGGTATGCCCGAACCCGATGAGGAGTACCGCCGCAAATGGCTCGCCAGCCACCCCCTGGGATTTTTCGAGCGCTCCGCGGCGATGTCGGTGGAAGGCCTCTACGGCCGGTGGGTCCTGAGTAACCCCGTGGCGGTGAAGATCAACAGCCTGGTGTTCATCCACGCCGGAATCAGCCCCAAATATGCAGGCCTGAGCCTGAAAGACCTCAACCGCATCGTGGTTCAGGAACTGGCCTCACCCGCGCGCCTCGAGGGCGGCGTCACCATGGACCCGGAGGGCCCGCTTTGGTACCGCGGTCTGGCGCAGGGCGACGAAGCCGCGCTGGAAGGGCACCTTACCGCGACCCTGGAACGGCTCGGGGCTGACGGCATGGTGGTGGGCCACACGGTGACCGAGGGGTTCATCACGCCGCGCTTCGGTGGCCGGGTGCTATTGATCGACACGGGCATCTCGCAGGTCTACGGCGCGCGTGCGGCCTGCCTGGTGGTGGAGGGAACGAGCATCTACGCGTTGCAAGGCGGCCGAAAAGTGAAAATCCCGTCCATCCGTGGCCGCAAATAGCCTACAATTCGCGCGCGATCCTGCCGATAAGAGGCAGTGTGACCTCGCAGATGGAAATCCTCGACCTGGAACAGTTGCGTAATGTCACCCTGGATGACGAAGAACTGATGCGGGAAGTGGTCGAGGCGCTGATTGACGATACGTCGCGGCAGTTGCCGGCGCTGCATCGGGCCATTGAGGAGGGCAATTCCGGAGAATGTATGCGCCTGGCGCATTACTCCAAAGGCGCATGCGCCAATGTGGGCGCGCGTTCCTCCGCGGCTTTGTTGCAGCACATCGAGCGGCGTGCCGCACAGGGCCGGTTCGAGGAGTGCGCAACCTCGCTGGCGTCGCTGGCGGAGGAAATGGGCAAGTTGCGCGCCGCGCTGGGTTAGGCCCGCTGCTTGAGCACGGCCCGCACCGCGTCCAGGCAGAGCACCGCCGCGTGCCGCGATTCCGGCGGCAGGCCACCCGCCGCCTGCTCGATGTCCGCCGCGGTGAGCGCCTGCAATTCGGCGCGGCTTCGGCCCGGCAGCCATTCCGCCAGCACCGAACCCGCGGCAATCGATGCCGTGCAACCCCGCGTCTGGTAGCGCGCCGCCGCCACTCGCTCTCCTTCCCATTGCACCGAAAGCCGCAGGATATCCCCGCAGGCCGGGTTGGAAACCTCCACGGTCACCGCGGGCGGAGGTAATTCGCCCACATTGCGCGGGTTGCGGAAGTGTTCCAACAGCCGCTCGGAATACATGTGTGCTCCAATGATTTTATCCGTATGTCCCTGGAACCCAAACTGGTGCGCCTGGTATCGGGACAAGGGCCTGACCATAATCGGCGCACACTCGCCCGAATTCGATTTCGCACGCCCGGCAGAAAACGGCCTGGAATACCGCATCCTCTAGGCGTGTTCACCTTCAGCAGTTGCGTGCCGCGCCAATGACCACGGTTGTCGCGGGCTTGATCGAGCGCGAGGGGCGCCTGCTGGTGTGCCGCCGGCGCGCCGACCAGCGCCATCCGCTGCAATGGGAGTTCCCCGGCGGCAAGGTGGAGCCGGGAGAGGAG
The DNA here is from genome assembly GCA_023380575.1 of Acidobacteriota bacterium. Next base: position 3,677 of record JAMCRM010000281.1, read on the forward strand.
CCGCGGGCGGCACTAACCCGCGAACTCGAGGAGGAACTCGGCATCCGCGGGGCCACCGGCGCCGAGATCGAACGCTACCGCTTCCAGTACCCCGGCCGGAACCCCATAGTGCTGATTTTCTACCGGGTAGAACGGTTCGAGGGGGAGCCGCGGAACCTCATCTTCGAAGAGATCCGATGGGAACTCCCGGAACGCCTGCCCCAGTACGACTTCGTCGAGGGCGACCTGGCCTTCCTCCGGCGCCTCGCGGCTACCTGCTAGGCGGCAGTTGGATGGAGACGCCGCGTTCCTTGTTCAGCCGCTCGGTCAACGGGCGGTCGAGCAGCGACAGCGAGACTTGGTTGTGGGTGTTTCCCGCGGTGAAGTAGTGCAGCGTATCGCCCTGAACCCAATAGGCTACGGCCGAATAGATGGAGTGGTCCTTGAACGCGAACAGGTACCCCGGTGTGGCCGGTTCCGCCGCCGCCATCTCGGCGGTGCTGCGCGCCGGAGCCTGGTACAGCTTGACGCCGCCACCGTCCGGAGCCTGTTCCGGGGCGGGTTGCGCCACCTGCTGGTTGATCACCACCGGAGACTGCGGCTGCGGGTAGACCACCACGACATTGGGCTGCTGCTGTTGATCGAAGCCGTAGTTGCCCATGTAAACGGGGTAGGCATAGGGCATATACACCACGCGGCCCGCGCCACCCCCCCGCACCCCGGGGTACGGTCTGGATCCGCTCACGGTGCCTGCCAGTCCGGCGCCGAACCCGGGATTGGTGATCGAAAACGGCAGCCGCGGCCCGGGCGCCCGTCCGGTGCCGGGGAAAATGACATTCCCGAAACCGGTCGTATGTGGATTGACCGGGACATGCCCTGTCCCGGGGAAGACCACGTTGCCGAATCCGATTGGAGCACCCACCACCGCATTGCCGCCCGCGAACGCCTCCGCCACCGCCAGAAGCGCCGCGCCCAATACCGCGACGAGTTTCATAATCTCCCCTCCATAGCTTACCACTGCACCCGGCGTGCCAGCGCTGCCATGCGGCCAGCGGATTGCTGATGGTTATGATAACGGGAGGTTACGTCGCGATGCTTGTCGCAGGCGCTTTGGCAGGTTTGGTGATTGTTTGCCTGTTCTTATCGATGTTGTCCTCGCCGCCGGCCGTGGGCCGGTGACGGTTGCGGGCGGGGCGTTCTGACACAGGGGCGGGTTGATCCTGCCTGGTGGACAGGCTCCCCTCCCGCCCGCTATACTTAGTTGTTGGAATCAGATGCCGAAACGCACCTTTCAGCCGAATAACCGCCGCCGCGCGAAGACGCACGGGTTCCGGTCCCGCATGTCTACCAAGAACGGGCGGGCCGTTCTCGCCCGCCGACGCGCCCGTGGCCGGTACAAGCTCACCGTTAGCGACGAGAGGTAGGCGCATCGCCGGCTTTCCGAAACGTGTTCGTCTGTTGCGATCCAAAGACTTTCGCAGGGTATACGACTACGGAGAGAAGTACTCGGGTCCGTATTTCGCCGCCTTCTGTTTGCGCGAGTCGGGCCTCTGTGGTCCCCGGATCGGCTTCACGACGCCGCGCGCGCTGGGAATGTCCGTGGTGCGAAACCGAATTAAACGCCGGGTCCGGGAGGCAGTGCGCCTCCGGCTTGAGCAATTGAATCCGCAGTGGTCCATCGTCTTCAATCCGCGGCGGAAAGCCTTCGATGCTCCCTTTCCCGAGCTGGAACGGGAGGTGGAGAAGGTGTTTCGCCGATGCAGCGCCTCTTCTTAGGGTTGCTGTATGCCTACAAGCTGTGTCTCTCTCCGCTCCTTCCTCCCGCCTGTCGGTTCTATCCCACCTGTTCGGAATACACCTCCGAAGCTGTGGGGAAATACGGCGCCGCGCGTGGGGTTTGGCTGGGTGTCAAACGCCTGGCGAAGTGTCATCCGTTTCATCCCGGTGGCTACGATCCGGTAAAGTAGTCTGATTCCGCTGGAATTTTGAGCATGCCCGAATCTGTTAACAGCGGCGGTTCCCCGCAACAGCCGAAGAAAGAGCTCTCCACGGAGCTGCGGCTCCTGATTGCCTTCGCGCTGATGGGTCTGGTGATGTTCACCATGCCCTACTTCTACAAGAGCATTGCGCCGCAGCAACTGCCGAAAAAGAATCCGGTAACAGCCGTGACTCCGGCCAAACCGGAAGCTGCGCCCGCGCAAGCCGCGCCGGCGGCGCCGCCCGCCCCCATCCCCTCCGCGCCGGTTGCCGCGCAGAAGGAAGAGTTTTACACCATCGACACCAACCTGTACCACATCACCTGCAGCAACCGCGGCGGCGTGGTCTCCAGTTGGCTGTTGAAAAGCTACAAGACCCATGACCGCAAGCCGCTGGAACTGGTGAATACGGCGGCCAAAACGCCCCGGCCGTTTTCGTTCTACTTCCAGAACCAGAAGCTGCCGGTGGACCTCAACCAGGTGCTGTACGCGGCCAAGCCGGACCCGGACGGGCTGGGGATCACTTTCGAGTACTCCGACGGCCATGTCTTCGCCAGGAAGACCTTCCGCTTCAAGAAGAACAGCTATCTCTCTCAGGTTTCCTCGCAGGTGACCGATAACGGCAAATACATCCCGGCATACCTGGAGTGGCGCGGAGGGGATGGCGACCTGGCCGTGGCCAACCCCTCCGGTGCCCAGCAGGCGCTCTACTTCAACAGCGCCGACAATAAGCTGGTGAAGCACGGCGCCAAGGACGCCAAGGATGGCCCGGTCTCCTCCTCCGGTCCCTATTCGTTTGCCGGCTTGGAAGACACCTACTTTGCAGCCGCATTCCTTCCGGAAGCCGACGCCGCCAACGTGCATACCGTGGTCTTCAGCGATCAGACCCGCACCGTGCTGGAGGCGAAGGAAGAGCCGTTCGCCGGCGCCGCGGTCAGCGACGGTGGCGCCAACCGTTTCGCCCTGTTCGTCGGCCCCAAGGACGTGGACCTGCTCAAGTCCATCAACCCCAAGCTGGAACAACTGGTTGATTTCGGCTGGTTCAGCTTCCTCGCCAAACCTCTGTTCCTGGTCGCCACCTGGACCGAACGCGCCACAGCTTCCGCCACAGAGGTCCGGTTGAAGAACCACTGCTGCGCGATCATCACCAGGTTGCTGGTTAAATAGTATAGTACCAGCCCGCTGGAGAAG
>JAMCRM010000282.1:0-2319 GCA_023380575.1 Acidobacteriota bacterium
ACTGGTCAATCACCAGCCGTTCCTGTTCCGCGACAGCGCCAATGACGGCTTCCACGAGGCCCTGGGCGACACCATCGCGCTTTCCGTCACGCCGGAATACCTGGTCAGGCTGGGCCTGCTCGACAAGGCGCCGGATACCTCCAAAGATATCGGGCTGCTCATGCACAAGGCTCTCGAAAAGATCGCCTTCCTTCCGTTCGGGCTGGTGATTGACCAGTGGCGCTGGAAGGTTTTCTCGGGCGAGATTCCACCGGAAAAGTACAACGAGGCCTGGTGGCAGTTGCGCCTGAAATACCAGGGGATCGCACCCCCGTTGGGGCGCGGTGAAGCCGATTTCGACCCCGGCGCCAAATACCACGTAGCCGCGAATGTGCCCTATATGCGGTACTTCCTGGCGGACATTTTGCAGTTCCAGTTCCACCGCGCGCTGGCGCGGGAGGCCGGCTGCCCTGGCCCCCTCAACCGGTGCTCCATTTTCGCCAATCAGGCCGCCGGGCGGCGGCTGAATGCCATGATGGAGATGGGGCTCAGCCGGCCCTGGCCGGAGGCCCTGGAAGCGCTCACCGGGCAGCGGGAGATGGATGCCACGGCCATTCGCGACTACTTCGCGCCGCTTCAGAAGTGGCTCGACGAGCAGAATCGCGGCAAGCCGGTAGGCTGGTAAGCGGACTACTCGCGCACGTATATGGTCACGGTGTGGCGGTCTGCCGCGTTGCCCAACAGATATCCCCCCGCCGTGGCTCCGGCCCCGATGCCGGCGAAGGCCGCGGCCGCTTTGTTTTCATTGAGGTTGTTCAAAATTCCGCCCCCTATCGCCCAGGCTGTGAGCGCGCCGCCAAGCAGGCCGGCGGCGGAAAAGACGGCCGTACTCAGGATGCGATAGCGTTTCGTTTTGGCTCTCATTTCCAGCACGTGCAGCGTGCTTCGCGGCACGTTGAAGGTGCCCCGGGGGTATGCGGCAGGTTTGTTGGTCTTCTGAATTTGCACGATCAGCGCATCGGGCTCCACCGCGAGCGCTTTCCCGGAGATGGCGCCCCCGTCCGGCATGCCGATCTGTACCGTGTGGCCGACCACCGAAGAAAGTTCGTTCCAGCGGACCTGGCGCGTTTCGGCAGAGCCGTGTACGGCGCCCGCCAGCAACGCGGCAACAACCACCCGTCCCAGCATAGCGGGATAACGATATCCGCAACCCCGGCGCAAGTCAATAGTGTTTTGAAAGGTTATACAATGACGGGCACACGCGTATGAAGCGGCGCAAATTTCTCGAGACGGCAGCGGGCGGCCTCGCGGCAGGCCCGTTCCTGGCAGGGCAGGGCACACGGCGGCCGAATGTCCTGTTTGTGCTGGTGGACGAATGGCGCGCGCATGCCACCGGCTATAACCGCGACCCCAATGTCCGCACGCCCGCGCTGGACCGGCTGGAAAGCCAGAGCGTCAATTTCGAAAATGCCGTATCGGGCACACCCGTCTGCTGCCCCTACCGGGGCAGCCTGCTTACCGGGCAGTACCCGCTCACCAATGGGGTCTTCATCAACGATGTGGAATTGAAGCCGAACGGCGTCACGCTTGGTGAAGCGTTCACGGGCGCGGGCTATCGCACCGGCTACATCGGCAAGTGGCACGTCTACGGGAGCCCGGAAGGGAAGTACGAACGGCGGCTCAAGTTCATTCCGCCGGAAAAGCGTTTCGGGTTTGATTATTGGAAAGCCTGCGAGTGCACCCACGACTACAACCACTCGCTCTACTACGAAGGCAGCGAGACCACGCCTAGATACTGGCCAGGCTACGACGCGATTGCCCAGACGGCGGATGCGTGCGGCTTCATCGAGCGGCAGGCGAAGGCGCGCGATCCGTTCTTCCTGGCCCTTTCGCTAGGGCCGCCCCATTTCCCCTACGAAACGGCTCCCGAGCGCTACTGCGACCTCTATCGCACCCGGGAGATCCATCTGCGTGCAAATGTGCCCGAAGCCAGGCGGGAATTGGCCACCCAGATCCTGCGCGGATACTACGCCCACATGGCGGCGCTCGACGATTGCCTGGAACGGCTGATGGGAACCTTGGACCGCACGGGACTGGCCGACGGCACCGTGCTGGTCTTCACCTCCGACCATGGCGACATGATGCTCTCGCAGGGCCTCACCACCAAACTCTATCCCTGGGATGAATCGATCCGGGTGCCTTTCCTGGTGCGCTATCCGCGCAAACTGGGCGGCAAACGCCGCCGCATCGCAAACTTGATCAACGCTCCCGATATCATGCCCACCCTGCTCGGTCTATGCGGTATCCGCATACCGGAGACGGCATTTTCGAACTTGGCGG
>JAMCRM010000282.1:2410-3676 GCA_023380575.1 Acidobacteriota bacterium
CCGTGCCGTTCGCGGATGCCCGGAACTTCGGCATCGGAGAGTATCGCGGGCTACGAACCGGGCGGTACACCTACGTGCGGTCGACACACGGCCCCTGGCTGTTCTACGACAACCAGCGCGACCCGCTACAGATGCACAACCTCTGCGGGAGCGGGCAGAAAGATGTGCAGGCGCGGCTCGATAAGGAACTCAATCGGCGCCTGCGCGAGCGCAAGGATGATTTTCTGCCCGCCGCCGAGTACCTGCGCCGCGCCGGGCTGGCGCGCTATCACGAAGTGCTGATGCCCGTGAAGCCCTACCGGAGCCCCTGGGGCGACTGGGAATCGACGTTGACCGATTGAGCGGCCAATTCCCGTACGATTCCGCACGTTATACGAAGAATTCCTCGAATTGCGAGCAGGCGCCCGGCGCGTCTACATTGCGAGTGGCTCCTTTCCGGACGGGGTTTAGGGGATAGAGAGGGTAATTTTGATGAAACGTGCCGGCGTTCTGTTTGGCTTGCTGGCTGGGTGTCTGTTCGCGCAATATCCGGGCGGGTATCCCCCGTATCCGGGAGGGTATCCCCCCTACCCTGGCGGCTATCCTGGCGGTTATCCGGGCGGGTATCCGGGCGGTGGAGTAGGAATCCCTATTCCCTCCCGGAAGAAGAAGCCATCGAGCAAAAAAGAACCTGCGCAGCCCCTGCCCAGCTTCTCCGGAAACCTGAAACATCTGGACGCTAAAATGGTGTCGCTGGAATTGGACGATAATCGCATCCTGGAATTCCGCCGCTCCAATAAGACCAAATTCGTCAACGTAAAGCCCGCGGACCTGAAACCCGGCGCACACGTGACCGTAGAGGCCAGCGAGGAAGTAGACGGGTACCTGAATGCGGTGAACGTTTACCGGGACAAACTGGATAAGGAGAAGACGGAGAAGAATAAGAGCGGGGATAAGCCCGCCGGCATCGAGTCGAAGGCTCCGGCCGAAACCGTGGAGGACAGAGATCCAGACCGCCCGGTGCTGCATCGCGGAAAATCGGCTGGGAGTTCCCAACCGGCCGAGGGCGCTACCGCCGCCGAACAGGCCCCCAAGCCGGAGGATTCCGCCGAAGCCGTGGAGGACAAGGATCCCGGCCGCCCGGTGCTGCGTCGCGGAAAACCGGTCAGCCGTTCCAAACCAGCAACGGACGATGAAGCGGAACCGGCGGTGGTGGCGGCGTCCCGACCGGCCCCGCCGACCCCGTCGGTCCCCGCCGTTGCCGCGCCCTCCGCTGCCGCGGAACCG
>JAMCRM010000283.1:0-13037 GCA_023380575.1 Acidobacteriota bacterium
CTACGTGCGTGCCTACTGGTACCGCAACAGCCCGCCGAACGAGCCGGCGTGGCGCTACTACATCACCGCCACCATCTCCTCGGCTACTCTTTCGGTGTCCTCCTGCATCACAAGTTGGGAGAACACGTCTTCCAGCGACGGTGATTGCATGAGAGTGCGCAGGCGGTCCACCGAATCGTGCGCCACCACCTTGCCCTGCCGCAGAATGATGACGCGGGTGCAGATCTTTTCCACCACTTCCAGCACGTGCGAACTGTAGAGGATGATTTTCCCCTTGCGCGCCAGCACGCGGATCAGGTTTTTGAAAACCATGGCGGAGGTGACGTCGAGACCCGAGAGCGGTTCGTCGAAGATCAGCACCTCGGGGTCATGCAGCAGGGCGGCGGTGATGAGCACTTTCTGCTTCATGCCTTTGGAGTAGGAGGAAATGGGCGAGTGGCGGTGCTCGAACAGGGAAAACGAATTCAGCAGCGCGTCGATCTTCCGGTCCAGTATCTTCTCGGGCAGGTCGCGCAGGCGTCCGGCCAGTTGCAGATATTCGCGGCCGGTGAGGTACGGATACAGATAGGGCTCCTCGGGCACGTAGCCGAGTATGCGTTTGTATTCCAGGAGGTGATGGCGGATGTTGGCGCCACGGTACAACACCCGGCCGCCGGTAGGCTCCAGCATGCCTGTCAGCATTTTCACCGTGGTGCTCTTTCCGGAGCCATTGGGCCCCAGATAGCCGAGCACCTCGCCGGGCTCGATGGTGAAGCTCACGGCGTCGACCACTGCCCGGCGAAGGTATGTTCTGGTCAGTTCAACCGCATCGATCATGGGCAGGACGTTAGACGCCTGCCCCCCGGCAGTTGTTCCTTGGCGGCCTCGGCAGCGGGTACGAAGAAGATCGGGTTGCTGAACACCAGCGGCTTGCCGGCGGCGGTGCGCGCCTCCACGCGCAGGAACGTGCGGGCCGCGGTATTCAGGGTCACTTCGGTCTGAAAATCGCCCTGGGCGGTGGTTTCCGCTCGCGGCGCGCCCGCAACCATGGCGCGGACTCGCGCGCCGGCGGGCAGCCCGGTAATGCGCACCCGCACGGTGTGGGAAGGTTTGGCCGTGGCGATCACCTCGCCCATGCGGTGGCCGTCCGCGGTGCTGAGGGAGACCTCGCCATGGAAGGCGGCGGGGTCGCCGAAGTAGACCTCGCCGCGGCGGAACCCGTCCACCAGGTCGGCCTGCGATTTCGATCTGGCCCACACCCAGGAGACGAAGTTGCGCCCTTCGAACCAGCCTGCGGTGCTGGTGTGGGAATCGCTGACGCCATCGCCGGTGAGGTAGATACCGGCGGCCGAGAGTTCATCCCAGGCGGCCAGAAAATTTTCCAGTTGGCCGGGGTTGCACTCCAGCAGGTCCGCCCCGAAGGCATGTGCGGCCTTGAGTTCGCCGATGCGCTTGCGCAGGGCATCGCCGCGCCCGCCGAAGTAGTGATTCAGGGAAATGATGCCGCCGTAATGATGGGCGAAGGCCACGGCTTCGGCGGCGGTCAGGCCGTTGGGGTGTTGGGAGTGGTCGATCATGGGCACGTCGCCGAGCGGGTTCAGGTGCGCCAGATAGGAGAACTCCTGCCCCATGTAGTTGGTGACGCCGTATTCCTTTTCGAGCGCGGCGGTGATGCGGCGCGCCTCCTGCCGCAAGGCCTCGCCGGCCAGGGCGTGGTGAATGCGGAAATCGTCGAAGAACGCGCGTGCCCGCTGCCCGGTGCTGAGCACGCCGAACGAAACTGCGCCCATGGAGTTGTCTTCGCCGCCCAGGCCCAGGCGGCGTGCGTCCTTGGTGAGGTTCACGCGGTAGCGGTTCCATTGGTGCAGCTTGAAATCCAGGCGCACGTACTTGAGGCTGGGGGTGCTCAGCTTGTCGAGTTCCGCCTGCGATAGTCCGGTAAGGACGTAGATGATGGCACCGCGCTCGAAGGCCGGGGGTTGCTGGGAGAGATCGAAGCGCACGCCCGCCATGGTGCGTTTATCCGCCTCGATTTCGGGATAGACGGCGAACTCCACCTCCACCCGCGACGCGAGCGCGCGTTTCATGCGCATCCGAGTGGCGCCAAGCTCATAGAAGAATGCCTGGAACGCTCCGGGTTGGGCGCCCGCGGCGCCGATCTCGAAGGACTGCCGGCCCTGGACCGCCTTCTCCGCGGAGAGCCGCGCCACCGTGTCGGCGACCTTGCCGTTGCCCTTGTGGGGCGCAAGCGTTATGGTCATCTGCCCGGGGGCTCCCGCCAGCGGGACGCGGGTGGACTCGAAATCATAGCCCGAGGCGAAGGTATGGTAAGAGACGCGCCAGTCGTGATCGCTCCACCAGAGCACATCGAGCCCCAGTTTCCGGGCCTGTTCGTTGCCGCCGCGCATGCTGCCGGGGCCTTCGCTCATGGAGCCGTGCAGGTGCACCTGCACGCTATACGGCCGCAAACCGGCCGCCCAGGCGGGCAGCAAGCACACCAACAAAGAAAGGACGCGCATACGCCGATTCTAATTCACGGCGCGGCGCGTCCGAGGTGCACGTGCGATCAGATGAAACGGTAATTGTTCTTGGCGGCGTCCCAGACGATCTTGCGCTGGTTCTTAAACGACAGCGTGGCCATGTGGCCGGAGATGGCGGCCTGCTGGCCCACGTTCGGCGGAGCGATCACCTTTTCCTTGCCCAGCACGGACTGAATGAAGTTGCGGAAGTGGTTGATGGCGCCGTCCGCCTCCTGGAAGTCCTTCATGCCGTTCAGATGGATCGGAGGCTTATTTTTCACGGCCGCGGGAACCCTGGCGTATTCTTCCGGGAAAAAGTACAGATCCTGGCGGTTGTGCACCCAAATGGTGCCCTCGTTGCCCATCAGTTCCTCGCCGTAGCCGTAGTGCACGTTGCCGAAGTAGCAACTGTAGTTGATCTGCAGCTTGTCCGGGTATTCGTAGACGGCGCTGAAGGTGTCCGGGGTGTCGCGGTCGTCGGTCTTATCGGTCCAGCGGTAGATACCGCCGGAAGCCATGCAGGTGGAGGGCACCGTCTTGTTGAGCATGAAATTGACGATGTCGGTCTGGTGCACCAGCAGGTCGGTGGAGATGCCGCCGGAGTAGTCCCAGTAAAGCCGCCACTGGAAGTAGCGATGCTTATCGAACGGGCGCTTGGGGGCGGGGCCGAGGAAGCGCGTCCAGTCGGTATTGGCCGGATTGGTATCGGCAGGGATGTAGTAGCGCCACGCCGGCTCGTTCGGCGGGCTGTTGCGGTACCAGTAGGCACGCACGTAGTGGATATCGCCGATGAGCCCCTGCTGTACGTACTCCTTGGCCTTTTTGTATAGCGAAGAGCTGCGGTTCTGGGTGCCCACCTGCACGACCTTGCCCGATTGCTTCCACGCCTTGATAATGTCCCAGCCTTCCTCGATGGTGTGAGCCAGCGGCTTCTCGATATATACGTGCTTGCCGGCCTTGAGCGCCGCGATGGTCATGTCGTGGTGCAGGTGCTCCGGCGTCATGATAAAAACCGCGTCGATGGACTTGTCCTTGAGCAGGTCGTGGTAGTCCTTGTAGGCGTCCGGGGTATTCCCCCAGATGGTTTTGACGCGGTCCTTGGCGCGTGCGATATACCCGTCGTAGGTATCGCAAATGGCTTTGAACTGAATATCGTTCGGAGCGGCCTTTTTCAGCCACTCGATGCCCGCGTTGCCGCGCGTGCCCACGCCGATCCAGCCGAGCGTGATCTTGTTGTTCTGGCCGCGGGCGGAAAGCACCGCCGGGCCGGTTGTGGCTGCTGCCCCCAGGGTAGTTGTCAGGAATTCACGGCGTTTCAGGTCATCGGCCATAAAAATTGTCTCCCCGTCATCGATGAAGCTACATCATAACAAAACGCTATAATGAGCAGCTTATGCGCTTCAAATATCGGCATCGCGTGCTCTCGATGCTGTTCCTGCTCTCCATCATCACCTATATCGACAGGGTGTGCATTTCGGTGGCCGGACCGCGGATGCAGGCCGATCTGAAGATGCATCCCGAGCAGTGGGGCTGGGTGCTGGGGGTATTCGCGATCGCCTATGCGGCGTTCGAGATCCCCAGCGGCTCGATGGGCGACCGGACCGGACCGCGGCGCGTGCTGACGCGTATTGTCATCTGGTGGTCGGTGTTCACCTCGCTCACCGGGCTGGCGTGGAACTACCTGGTGCTGCTGCCTGTCCGGTTCCTCTTCGGCGCGGGAGAAGCGGGAGCGTATCCGAACAGTTCGGCCAGCATCTCGCGCTGGTTCCCTACGGCGGAACGGGCGCGGGCGCACGGCCTGGTCTGGATGGCCAGCCGGGTCGGCGGCGCGGTCTCACCGTTTCTGGTCATTCCCATACAGATGGCGTGGGGCTGGCGCGCGTCGTTTTTCTGTTTTGGCTTCCTGGGCCTGATCTGGGCGGCGGCGTGGTACGGGTGGTATCGCGATCATCCTTCTGAAAAACCGCAGGTGACGAAGGCGGAACTCGAGGAAATCGGGGCGGCGGCCCCGGGCGAAAAACACTCGCTGCCGTGGCGCACGGCCCTGCGTCGGGGCAATCTGTGGGCCATCATGGTGATGTATCTGACGTACTGCTACGGGTCGTTTTTCTTCCTTTCCTGGATGCCGACGTACCTGGCAAACGGCCGCGGCTTCAGCGAGAAGGGCCTGCTGTTCGCCACCCTGCCGTTCATCCTGGGGGCGCTGGCGAACCTGAGCGGCGGGTACACCAGCGACGCCCTGGTGCGTAAGCTGGGTCTGAAATGGGGCCGCCGCACGGTGGCCATGGTGGGGCTGGGCAGCGCCGCGCTGTTCACCGTGGCTACCATCGTGACTTCGGACCAGTACCTGGGACTGGTGTTCCTGGCGCTGAGCTATGCCGGATCCGATTTCATGCTGCCGACCGCCTGGGCGGTCTGTCTCGACGTGGGCAAGAAATACGCGGGCGCGGTGACCGGCACCATGAATACGGCCGGGCAGATCGGTTCGTTCATTTCCTCGGTGCTGTTCGGGTACTTCGTCAAACTCTCCGGCGCCTGGCTGCCCGAATGGGGCTTCCCGATCCGTTCCGGGTTGCGCGATTTCCGCTATGACGTGCCGCTGGTGGCCATGACCGTGATGCTGGCCATCAGCGCCCTGCTTTGGCTGAAAATCGATCCGACCAGCGAACTGATTCCGGAAGAACGCCCGGCGGGTGTGGGCACGGCCTGAACACGTCCTTTTCATTTCAAAACCGGCGGGGCCGCCGCGCCTATGCGGCGGCGCGCGCGTAAAGCGAAACCGGCATTGCCGCCCCAGTCCGGCTGTTGTATCATGGCAGCCACGACGACGGAGATCAATATTTATGGATCGAAAAAGTCTTGTTCCGGTTTTACTCATCTCGCTCTGTGCCGTGATGTCGGCGCAGAATTCAGGCATCCAGGGCGTGGTGACCGATCCGACGGGAGCGGCGGTTCCGGACGTGACCGTCACGGTGCTCAACGCGGGCACCGGTGTGACCACCAACGTCCGCACCAACATGTCCGGCTTCTATTCCGCCCCGTTTCTGCCCGGCGGCGTGTATAAAGTGGCTGCCGAGAAAGCCGGTTTCAGCCCCGTTTCGCGCGACAACCTGACGCTCAACGTGGATCAGATCGCGCGCGTGGATTTCTCTTTGAAGATGGGCACCGTGGCCGAAACCATCGAGGTCACGGCCGCCGCCGCGCTGCTTGAATCCGAAACCACCAGTATGGGCCAGGTGATCGATCAGAAGCGTGTCGTGGAAATGCCGCTGAACCTCCGCAACTACCTGGAGTTGGCCAAGCTCTCCGCCGGCGTGCTTCCCGCGCGGGCGCTGGCGCGCGGCGCCCGCACCGCGGGCGAGGACAATGCCGAGGGCGGGTTCATCGCGCTGGGGCAACGCGCCTACCAGACCAATGTTCTGCTGGATGGCGTGGACAACAGTTCGCGGGCGTCGGGCGGGCCGCTCGGGTTCCAGGCCCAGGCCACCAAGCCGCCGGTTGACGCCGTGGCCGAGTTCAAGGTGGTCACGAACAACAACTCGGCCGAGTATGGGTATCGCATGGGCGGCAAGGTGGTGGTTTCCACGAAAAGCGGCACCAATGATCTGCACGGCACGCTTTACGAGTTTCTGCGCAACGACAGATTCGACGGCACCAACTTCTTCGCCAACCGTTCCGGATCGAAGAAGCCGACACTCAGGCAGAACCAGTTCGGCGGCACCGCGGGCGGCCCGATCATCAGGAACCGCACGTTCTTTTTCTTCAGCTACCAGGGTACCCGCATCCGCCGGGGGCAGAGTTTCACGTCCACCGTTCCCAGCATGGATGCCCGGGGCGGCGATTTCTCCAATGAGGGGCTGAATCGCAACCGTATCTACGATCCCCTGACCACCACCGGCACGGGAGCGGCGGCGGTGCGCCAGCCCTTTCCCGGCAACCGCGTGCCCACCGCCCGGTTCGATCCGGTAACCAAGCCGATCATCGATCTCTACCCCCTTCCGAACATCCCCGGGCGGGAGTACCAGCCCAATAATTATTTCTTCGCACCCTCCGACAAGGACACCTCCAACCAGTACGACATCAAAATCGATCACAATTTCTCCGACCGCGACCGCACCATCTACCGTTACTCCATCCGCCGCGACGACAAACTCCAGAATGGGCCCTTGCCGCTTTCCGCGTTTGGCGGCGGCCTGGGGCAGACCGTGTTTCTGCCGTCGGACAACATCATGGGGAGTTGGACCCGGACCATTACCCCAGCGCTCTACAACGAAGCGCGCTTCGGCTATACCCATTACCCGACCCGCTTCGACATTCTCGAGACGAAGAACATGAACCAGAAGTTCGGTGTGAAGGGTGCGCCGGGAGACGGTTTCAAGGATGGGCAGGACCACGGGCTGGCGCGTTTCAACGTGAGCGGATACCGGGAGATCGGCTCACGGAGTTTCTGGCCCAACCGCAACTTCCTCGAAAATATCCAGTTCAACGATAACCTGTTATGGCAGCGCGGCAGCCACACCGTCAAGACGGGGGTGGAGATGCGCCGCTCCGATATCTTCCGCGAAGCGCAGCGCTTCCGGCGCGGCCTGTTCAACTTCAATAAAGTGTTCACCGCCGAGAGGCCCAACAACGCGGCCAGCCGGACTGCCACCGGCAACGGGCTTGCGGACATGCTGCTGGGGTGGTCGAGCCAGACCACCGTGGGCAATCAGTTGAGCGAAGACGCCATCGCGCCGTACTGGGGCCTCTATCTCCAGGACGACTGGAAGATCTCCCGACGGGTGACCATCAACGCCGGATTGCGATGGGAATTGTTCCAGTCGCCGTATTTCCCGCAAGGCGTGCCCATCGGCCGGCTGGGTGTGAGCCGCTTCCTGACCGAGTTCAACGTGGCGCCGACCGACCCGCGCTATGAGACCTTTGATCGTCCCAAGAACGGGCGCGATTGCGGCTGCAAGGAGGACCTCAACAACTTCGCCCCGCGGCTGGGAATCGCGTTCAGACTGACCGCGAAGACGGTGATCCGGGCGGGCGCGGGCATGTTCTACGGCGAGGCGGATTATCTTACCAGCGAGAGTGCACGGTGGATCAATCAGACGCCCGACTTCACCGAGGTCGTCACCCCCACCAACAACATTGTGCCTGCCGCGATCGTGCGCGACGGTTTCACGCCCGTTACGCTGCCCGCCAAAGCGCCGGTGCCGGGCACCAACCTGGAGGTGAGCCGCGAAGAATATCCCAATCAGTACGCGTCGCAGTGGTTTTTCGATCTGCAACGCGAACTGCCCGGCGACATCCTCTTCGGGTTCGGATATCAGGGCGCCGAGTCAACACACCTTTACGAGGGCCGGAACATCAATAACGGCGGCCCGCACCCGACCATCCCAGCCAACCAGCGGCGTGTGCGCCCAACCTGGAACAACATCACCCTGCGCGATCCCGGGTACAATTCCAGCTACAACGCGCTGGTTGCCAAAGCGGAAAAGCGCTTCTCAAAGGGCCTGACTTTCATCACCTCGTACACCTGGTCGCACAACATCGATCAGAACAATGAATCGCTCGACCAGAATCTGGCCGGGGCGGCCAACCCGTACAACTACCGGGCGGAGCGGGGGAACTCAGGCCTTGATCGCCGTCACAGTTTCGTCGGCAGCTTCACCTACGAACTGCCCCTCGGCCGCGGCCGGACGATCGGGAAGGCATGGCACGCCGGGCTCGACGCTCTGCTTGGCGGATGGCAGTTGGGCGGCATTTTGTCACTGCGAACCGGAATACCCTTCTCAGTGAGCTATCCAGGCGACCCGCAGAACAGCGGCACCGCCAATCGCGGCGCCCGCGCGGCAGCACGGCCTCTCGATCATCCCACCATCGACAAATGGTTTGATGAGATGGCTTTCGTGGCCAGCGCGCCAGGGGTCTACGGCAACACCGGCCGCAACGTACTCTACGGACCAGGGTCGCGGAACTTCGATTTCATTCTCGGAAAGCGCTTCCGGCTGCCCTGGGAGAGGCACGCCCTGCAATTCCGTTTCGAGTCGTTCAACTTTACCAACACGCCTACATTCGGGCAGCCGGCGGGCGGCCTCCGCGCCCAGGCTACCGCCACCATCAATGAAGCCGACGAGCCGCGGCGGATTCAGTTCGCGCTGAAGTACACGTTTTGAAACTGCAGGGGGCGGAGCCAGATGTTGCGAAAGCGTACCGGGCTGTGGTGGCCCGCCAGCACCAGCGGTCCCGTACACCTCCCGGCGGGATAGTCGCCTGGAAGACGCCGGTGTGGCGTGGTGCCGTGGATCTCCTGGTTGTGGTGTACCAGCACGCCGTTGTGGAACACCGTGACACGCGCCCGGCGGGTCAGTTTGCCGTTCTCCCACACCGGGGCGAAGAAGAGTATGTCATAGCTCTGCCACTCGCCGGGCTTGCGGCATGCGTTCACCAGCGGCGGCGTCTGCGAATAGATCGCCGCGGCCTGGCCGTCAGGGTAGATTTTCGTATCGTGTGATTCGAAGATCTGGATCTCGAACGCCCCCATGAGCATCACGCCGTTGTTTCCCCGGTTCATGATGTTCTCTTCGGGCTCTGTGGGCGTCCGCCATTCCAGGTGCAATTGATAGCTCCCGAACTCCTGTTTCGTGGTCAGGGAGCCGTCCACCGTTTCCACATACCCGTCGCGGACAATCCAATTGGAGGGCTGCCACAGGGAGAGCCCGCTCCCGTCGAACAGCACCACGGCATCGGAAGGAGGCTTGCCGGGCCGCGCTTCCGGCGGACCGGGGTCGACCTTCTTCGGCGCCGGCCGGTCGGGATCGTGCACGTGGTAGCCGGACCATGGCTGCACCGGCGTGTCTTTGTAGCCGAATATGCCGGAACCATCCTTGGCGTACACCAGGCCGTGCTGCCGCGCGGGCGCCGCGACGCACAGCGAAGCGGCCGCCACCCCAAGCAGCAGACGCAGCTTTCGTTTTCCCATGCTCACCCCACCTGCGGCAACCGGAGGTCCAGCCTCTCGTTGGAGCGCATCATCTCGTCCCACGTGACCACGCTGTTGCGGTAAGCGGCCATGCGCCCGAGAATGGCGGTGAGATTACTCCGGACCGTCTCGGCTGTGTTGTTCAGCGGCTTGCCGTTGCGCACACTCTCGACGAATGCCTTGATGTTGAGGATCACGCCCCCGCGGCCCACGTCGATCTTTTCGGCCTTCCACGGGTTGGCCCCGGTGATCGCGGCGGAACCGGCGTAGTGCATGTCGGCCGTGCCGTCGGAACCATAGAGGCGCGCGCAGATGTCGTTGTAGCCGCGGATGCACTGGGTGGAACTGAAATCGACTTTGAGGTCGTTGGGATACCAGTAGGTGACCACGAAATGGTCCCAACAGTCGCCGACGTCGACCCGCACCTTTCGTCCTCCGGTGCCGAAGGCCTTGAGCGGCTGCGCATCGAGCAGCCAGGCGGCGCAATCCAGAGCATGAATATTCTGCTCCACGATAATGTCGCCCGACAGGGCTTTGTCGAAGACCCAGTTGCGCATCCGGGCGATGGCGGCCGAGTCGCCGGGCTGATTCTTCGGGCGCAGCCGTCCGGTGTGGTAGTACACATGACCAAGCACAGGCGTGCCGATCTCACCGCGGTGGACCCGCGCCACGCACTCCCGCATCGCCTCCGGGGCCCGGAACTGAAAATCCGTAAAGAAGGAGAGTCTGCCCCTGGCCTTCTCACCCGTGGCGGCGATGGATTTGGCGCCCGAGACGTCCACCGCCACAGGCTTGGCCATGTACACGGGCTTGCCCGCTGTCACAGCGGCCGCCGCCTGCTCCGGACGGGCGTAGGGAGGACTCTCGATGACTACTGCATCGAGTTTTGAGGCGACCAGGTCCTGATACCCCTTGTATCCTTTGTACAGGCGGGCGTCGGCTACCTTCAGGCGGTTCCGGGTGAAGTCCAGCCGGTCCTGAAACAGGTCGTGCAGGGCCGACAGGTGGGCGCCCGTGTATTCCTTGAACATGGCGCCGATCATGTTGCCGCGGCCGCCGCAGCCGATCAATCCGATATCGAGGGCCGAATTGGCCTGCGAGCCAAAGGCCGTCTCAGGTTTCAGAATCATGAGGCCGACACCCGCAGCGGCCAGAAAATCGCGGCGGGGCGGCGTGAGAAAAGGTTTCATTCTCATTTCGGGGGGATTCTACATCGTGCGCGTATATGGAAGCAACACCGCACACCGCATCCCGGCCCTGGCGCCCTTCGCCCTACCGCTTACGTCTGCGCGTAGAACTCTTGCCGGTAGCGCTCCGCGTATGTCTGAAGGCGCGCGGCCACCTTGGGATATTTCTCTATCACGTTGGTGGTTTCGTACGGGTCGGCTTCCATGTCGAACAGCGACAGCCCGATCTGCGCCTGCCGGTACTGACCGGGCTTGCCGTCGTTGCCTGGCTCGACCAGTGTCCGGTAAGCGTGCGGCAGGTGCAGTTTCCATCGCCCGTCAGCGCTGAACACACCTTCGAAGTTGCGTCCCGTCGAAAAGGGATAGAACTCGTGGGGGTTCTTTGCGCCCGCCTTCGCGCGCAAGAGGTCCCAGACGTCCATGCCGTCGACGGCGTTCTTGGGCAACTGCATTCCGCCCAGCCGCGCGATGGTAGGCAGCAGGTCCACGGTGCACCACATGGTCTTTGATGAGGAGCCTGCCGCGATCTGTCCCGGATATCGCGCGATGCATGCGCTGCGCGTGCCGCCGTCGAAGCCGGTGGCTTTGGCCTCGCGGAAGGGCGTTTTGCCGGCGTGATTGCCGTAGGAGATCCACGGCCCGTTGTCCGAGGTGAGCAGCACCATGGTGTTGTCCGCCACCCCCGCCGCGGCCAGCGCCTTGGAGATCTCTCCGACCGACCAATCGATCTCCATCATCACGTCGCCGTACACGCCCGCTCCGGACTTGCCCTTGAACTTCTCGCTACGGAACAGCGGCACGTGCGGCATGGAATGGGGCACGTAGAGCAGGAATGGGCCGGTCTTGTTCCGCCGGATGAAATCGACCGCGTGTTCGGTGTACCACGTGGTCAGCATGGGCTGTTCCGCCGGGGTCACCCGCTCGATCTTGACGCGACCGTTTTCCCAGAAGTGCAGCGGGAACTTGCGGTAGGCGCCGGGGTTCTGCGGATGGAATTCCCACATGTCGTTGGAGTACATCAGCCCGCACGACTCATCGAAGCCCCGCGCCGGCGGGCGTGTATCCGGCTGATCGCCGATGTGCCACTTGCCGAAAACCGCGGTACGGTATCCGGCGGTCTTGGCGACCTGCCCCAGGGTGGCGTACTGCGGATCCAGGCCGCGTGCTCCCGGAGGATGCGCCCCAACGACTTTTGTCCTGCCGGGATAGCAGCCGCTGAGCAATGCCGAACGCGATGCCGAGCAGATCGCCTGCGGCACGTGGAAATTGGTGAAGGTGCAGCCTTCGCGCGCCAACCTTTGGACGTTCGGGGTGGCATAGGCGGGGTTGCCGAACGGGTGAAAGTCGGCATAGCCGGAGTCGTCGAGCAAAATAACGACGAAATTCGGCTTCTTCGTTGCGGCAGCCTGGAGCATGCCCGCAGCGGCCGCGCCCAGGCCGCCGGTCGATAGCAAAAAGTCGCGCCGTTTCATAGTGGCCAGTGTACCTTCATGTGTCTGGGGAATCAAAACGTCGCGAGTTGCTGCTTCGCTGAGGGAGAGCGATATAGATCTCATCCAGCATCTTGCATGAGCGATTTACGTTGAAACGATCAATCCCCCGGTTGACCCCGGCAGCGCAGCATTATACGCTGGGTTTCAAAATGACCGAGGCTTGTGCGAGCAGCTACGATAAAGCTCCATTTGTGCCAGTTTCGCCGTCGCCATTCGAGTGTCTCTCCGGGTGGCGCGAGATCGCGGAGCGAGTGCGGGGCGCCGCGAGCCAGAGGCGCGCGACGATCTGCGTCGAATGTTATCCGGGGGTGTTCGTTGATGAGGTGGAGCGTGCGCTCCAAGAGGCGCTCTCCCCGGCATGTGTGGTGCGATCCGCCGATTGCTTTCTGCCGCCGTCCGAGGTGGAGACGCTACTGGCGAGGGACCTGACGGCAGATCCCGTGTTCGGCCGCTTGAACGGCATCGGCATCGAAGATTTTTTTGTGCCTGGGCGCGTGGCGGCCGCCCGGCGCGCGGTCGCGAACGTGGCCGGGGGGCTCGTGCTGATTATCGGCACCGGCGCCGCGGTGGTGGAACCGCGACCTGATGTACTGATCTATGCGGACATGGCGCGTTGGACCATTCAGCAGCGCCAGCGCGGCGGCGAGATCGGGAATCTCGGGGCGGATAACCAAGCCGAGAATCCTTCGCTCAAGTATAAGCGCGGTTTCTTCGTGGACTGGCGCGCGGCGGACAAGCTGAAAAAAACGCTCCTGCCGCGGCTCGATTTCCTGCTCGATACCAACGACCGCGCCCAGCCCAAAATGATTTCCGGCGACGCGCTGCGGCACGCCCTCATGGCGGCCGTGCGGCGGCCCTTCCGGGTGGTCCCCTTTTTTGATCCGGGCCC
>JAMCRM010000283.1:13159-13460 GCA_023380575.1 Acidobacteriota bacterium
AGTGGATGAAGCGGGTCTGCCAGCTTCCCGAGGGCCCTCCCAATTATGCCTGGTGTTTCGATTGTGTGCCGGAAGAAAACAGCCTGCTGCTCGGGTTTGGCTCGAAGCGGGTGGAAATCCCTTCCATCAACCTGGTTTTCGCGCACCCGCGCGAACTGCTCGGCGACCCGGTGCATGCGCGGTTCGGGGCGGAGTTTCCCATCCGCTTCGATTTTCTCGACACGATGCAAGGAGGAAATCTGTCCCTCCAGGTGCATCCCCTGACCGAGTACATCCAGGAACATTTCGGGATGCACTACAC
>JAMCRM010000284.1 GCA_023380575.1 Acidobacteriota bacterium
TAGCGGTAAGGGCCGCCCTCGATCACCACATGGCCGCGTTCCGCCTGGATGCGCACGGTGGCGGAGAAGAACGGGTTGGCGGTCATCGCCCAAAAGGTGATGAGCATGCCCGCAATGCACACGGCAAACGCCCCCGCACTCCACCAGGCCGGCACCGGCGGCGGCCACTGCGCGCGCATGTCCCACGCCGCCACAATCCAGATGGCCAGCGGTCCGGCAATGGCCACCAGCGGGGCAAGCGCCTTATCCCAGGACTTGGTGCCTTTCCGCAGGCGCGACCGTTCCCGCAACAGGTCCGGATGCAAACGGTTCAGCACCACCCCTACGACCACCTGAACCGCGAGCGTCAACGCGGCATAGAGCCATGCGCGGAACCAGCCGGGCCGCCCCGACACCAATATCAGAATACCGACCAGGACCAGCGCCATGACACCATACCTGGCCATGGCGTTTCTGAGTACCGGGCGCAACCGTCGAACCTCCGGCTAGCGCAGTTTGTAGCTGACCGCCATGCCGTCGCTCTTCTCTTCGGAGGCGCGGATAATGACGGTTTCATAGGCCGGGTTTTTCTGGACGTACTCGAGATAGTCGGGCATGGCGCGGGCAGACTTGATGACGTTGTCCGCCACCACCACCGCGCCGCGCTTCAGTTTGGGCTCGATGGCCTTGAGGTACTTCATGTAATCGCGCTTGTTCGCGTCGATGAAGACGAAGTCGAATTCGCCCTGAAGCTTGGGGATCAACTCGAGGGCATCGCCCAGCATGACCGTGACGGTCTTGTCGAGGGCCACTTTATGGATATTCTGCCGGGATTCCTCGGCGCGTTTCGGGTCGATTTCCAGGGAGTAGAGGTGCCCGCCGGTGCGCTCGAAACCGATGCCCATATTGATGGCGCCGAAGCCGGCGGCCACGCCCACCTCCACGCCGCGCCTGGCGGAGCGGCTTTCCACCAGGATGCGAAGCATCATGGCGTCGCCGGGCGTGGTGCTCAGTCCCGTGCGGTGGAAGCTTTCCAGAAACTTCTTGCGGAATTCGTCGCTTTTGGGGCCGGGTTGCTGGCAATAGACTGCCAGCGCGCCGGAGCAGAGGGCCGCTACGGCCATCATGAGGTTCAAGCAATGGGTTCGCATCATGGCAACTCTCGAATATAGCAGGTCGGCCGTACCGGATTGGTACGGCGCGACGTTTCAAAGCGGAACACCCGTTCCGGCGATAGGACTCAAGTACCAGGCAAGCTCGTGTGTTTTCAGTAGATTTTCGGGTGGCATCTAGGTTGCATCGCCAATAACGCCTGAGACACAAATCCGGCAGGCTAGAAACAGAGATGCAATCGAGGAGCCCTCCGGCAAGGAGGGGGAAGATCATGATGCAAGTTGAAAAAGCGTCCCTACGTCCCGCCCTTCCCCGCCCGATGCGGGACAACATCGTGTTGGAACATCTGCCGCTGGTCCGAATTATCGCGCTCAGAGTACACGAAAGCCTGCCGGTGCATGTGGAACTGGACGATCTGATTCACGCCGGGATTCTGGGATTATTCGATGCGGCCGAGAAATACGATGCGGAGAAGCACGTCGCGTTTCACGCATACGCGAAGCACCGCATCAAGGGCGCCATCCTGGACAGCCTGCGGGAGTTGGACTGGGCGTCGCGGGATATGCGGAAACGGCACAAGAAGGTGGAAGCGGCGTCGCGCCAACTGGCCGCGCAACTGGGCCGCACGCCGGCGGAGTGGGAAGTGGCGGACAGCCTGGGAATGGGGTTGGAGCGGTGGCGGCGCATGATGCTGGAACTGCGGACCGCGGGCATGCTTCCGGCTTCGGGACGTTATTACGAAGCCGAGGGGGCGCCGGCGCCGGAGTTTCCCGCCGAAGCCGACTGGCAGCCGGACCGGCTGTGCGTGCAGGCGCAGCTTCGCGGGGCGCTGGACCGTGCCATGCGAGCGCTGCCGGAACGGTACCGGCGCGTCATGCTGCTCTATTACACCGGCGAGATGACCATGAAGCAGATCGGCGACGCGATGGGAGTGAACGAGAGCCGGGTTTCGCAGATCCATAAAGCCGCACTGGAAAAGATGGCCGCGGCCCTGCATTCCGAAGGCATCCACTCGAGCAGCGCGTTGATGTAACGGGCCTCACCGCTTCGTAATGTTGAAATCTCCCCCGAGGCTTTGCACGGCCTTGTCCGCCTGCTCCGCGCTGGTCCATGTGCCCTGCAGCAAAACATCCGAAACGGGGTGCCCGGTGAGCACGAGCGATCGAATGGGAGACGACACCGGCCCGTTGGCGACGCGCTGGAAGATCAGGGTTTGCGCCGCATTCACCAGGATGCGCCCGCCGTTGCGGAAGAAGTGGCTCAAGTCCACGGTCACGGGGACGTTGGAGATGCTGGAGTCGGTCAGCGTGCATCGAGCCAGGGAATCGCGGCTGGCCTTCTCGGTGCCGCTGATGGTGCCGGAGGCGTTCGGAATCACCCCGCCGCCGGCCAGCAGCGCCGCCGCGTTGGAGGGCAACGTCAGAGTAAGGGTGTAATCGAAGAAGAATTTGCTGAAGACGCAGGTGCCGCCGGGTGTGGACTCGCCGGTCAGCTTCCCTATCCAGGTGTCGCCGCCGCCCGAAGTGGCGGGATTCAAGGTAAGCGTGGCGGTTCTGGTGACCCCTCCAGCGCTAGCGGATATGGTCACTTGGGTGCGGGAATTGACGGGCGAGGTGGTGACCGTGAATTCCTTGGAGGAAGTCCCGGCTTGCACCTTGACGGTGCGCTCAACCTCGGCCAGCGGGCTGTCGCTGCGCAGTGTCACCTCCGTGTCCGACGCCACCGCGGCATTCAGCGTAACGGTTCCCTTACTGGATTGTCCGGCGGTCACGGCACTCGGATCCAACTCCACTTTCGACACCACCACCCCGACAGCCGGAATCAGGAGCAGGGGCCGGCCCCGGTTCTGACTGCCCAGCCACGCATCGATGATGACCGCCGTGTTGCTGGTGACCGCATAGGTGACTATGGAGAAGGTGACAGAGGTCTTGGTGGCGGGCACGGTGACGGTGGATTGAACGGAGGCGAACGGACTGTCGCTGGTGAGCTTCACCAGCACTCCGGCGGGTCCGGCGGGACCGCTGAGCGTCACGGTTCCCTTGACCCTCACGCCGCCGACCAGCGTGGCCGGATCGAGATCCAGCCGCAAAAGAGAGATGTCCGGCGGCTGTACCTCAAGGGAGGTGTCGCGGCAAATGCGGGCGCCGGCTGCGTCGGTGACACAAATCCGGAGAGCGCTCCTGCCGGTGTTGGCCGGCGTTCCG
>JAMCRM010000285.1 GCA_023380575.1 Acidobacteriota bacterium
CGGCCTGCCGTGCCGCGGCCGCCTGCTGCTTCAACTGCTCGGGCGTCAGCTTGCGGTAATTCACTTCATCCAGCCCCGCCATGATCACGCCGGAATATTTGGAGCGCACTTCCGCGATCCCCACGCCGGTGCCGAAACTCGAATAGTTCATCACCGCGGCCGGCCAACCCTGGTAGAAGAGGTCCAGATAAACCTTGTCGCCGTGAAGATGCAGGGTGTTCAGCGCGGCGCCTGCAACCGCGTCCAGAATCATGCGGTCGAAGGGCTGGCTGAACTTGACGTACTCCTCCCGGGGCATGAAGCCGTCCTGGGCATTGGCGATAGCCAGAAAAATGCCCGCGGCGCCCGTGGCAAGGGCTTTTTTGGCGTGCCTGGCCTGAGATTCCGCAACGGCCTCCAGGGCCGCGAGCAGCCGCTGCGGATTTTGCTCCTTGAGGGCCATCACATCCCGCGGAGAAGACAGCTTCTCCGCCACGTTCCAGGGGTTGAAGATGGTCTCTACGAAGTACGCCTGCCCCTTGAGCCCGTCCCGGATCAACTCCAGCGCGCGTAGCTGGTGGGGAAAGGGGTTATCCACCAGTTTGAGTTCTTACCACTCGCCGGCGGGCCGCGGAAAGGGGTAATCGCTCATCACCTTGACTAAGTCCGTGTGGAACCTGCGGTGAAAAGCCAGGGTGGCTTCGGCGTGGCGCTGGCCGGGGTACTGTTCGAGGCCGAAGTGGTGCCAGAAGCTGAAGGGAGGGCGGTCCACCTCCTGGCCGCGCAAAGCGCGGTTGATGCGCTCTCTACTGGTCATGCGTGCGGCGGCGGCCGCGGTGGCGGTCAGGAAGAAGAAACGGCGCCGGCTCAGCATATCACGGAACCAGCCTGCTGCCGGATTTCGAGGCAGCCTCTCCCGGTGGGGAGCACTTTACCGGGGTTGAGGAGGTTGGTGGGATCGAAGAGGAGTTTGCAGCCGCGAATGGCATCCAGGGTATCGGCGGAAAACAACTTGCCCATCAGCTCGTTCTTCTCCATGCCGACGCCGTGCTCGCCCGTGATGGAACCGCCCACCGCAATGCAGTGGATGAGGATCTCGTTTCCCGCCGCGCGGGCCTTGTCTAACTCCCCCGGCGTATGGGAATTGAACAGAATGATGGGGTGCATGTTGCCGTCCCCCGCGTGGAAAACGTTGCTGATGGTGAGGCCGTACTTGCGCCCCACCTCTGTGATCACGCCGAGCGTGGAGACGATGCGTGAGCGCGGCACCACGCCGTCCTGCACGTAGTAGGAGGGGCTCACGCGCCCCACCGCTCCGAAGGCGTTCTTCCGCCCTTTCCAGAGCAGGTCGCGCTCCCCGGCGCTGCGCGCCACGCGGAATTCGCGCGCGTGGCAGACGGCGCAGACCTCCCGTATCTGTTCCACCTGCTCTTCCACGGCCTCGCGTACGCCTTCCAATTCGATGAGCAACACCGCCGCGGCGTCCATGGGATAGCCGGCATGGGTGGCTTCCTCCACCATGCGTAGCAGCACGCCGTCAAGCATCTCGATGGCGACCGGAGTAATGGCTCGGGCGGTAATCTCGGTCACCGTCCGGCCGGCATCCTCCGGGGTGTCATAGATGGCCAGGATAGTCTTGACGGCTTCCGGTTTGCGCATGAGCCGCAGCACCACCTTGGTGACCAGCACCATGGTGCCTTCCGAGCCCGTGAGCAGGCCCGTAAGGTCGTAGCCGGGGCCGTCCACTTCCTTCCCGCCGGTAGTGAAAACGGTGCCGTCCGGCAGCACGCATTCCAGGCCCAGCACGTGATTGGTGGTAACCCCGTAGGCCAGCGTGTGGGGGCCGCCGGCATTCTCCGAAACGTTTCCGCCCAGCGTGCAGGCCTTTTGGCTGGAAGGATCCGGGGCATAAAAGAAACCCTGGCCGTCCACCGCGGCGCTGACGTCCAGGTTCACCACCCCGGGCTCTACCACGGCGCGTTCGTTCTCCAGGTCGAGTTCCAGGATGTGATTCATCCGCGCGAACGCCACCAGGATTCCGCCCATCAGCGGAATCGCGCCGCCGCTCAGACCCGTGCCGGCGCCCCGTCCGGTGAAGGGGATACCGAATTCCCTGGCGATACGAACAATTCCGGCGACATCGCTGGTGGAACGCGGAAAGGCCACCAACTCCGGGCGGCCCCTGTCCACGGAGCCGTCGTATTCGTAAAGGGTGAGATCTTCGGGACGGTCCAGGTAACCGTCGGGGCCCAGGAGCGCGGCAATTTTCTCCCTGGCAGCTTCGGGCAGCATGCCCTTATCCTACTACTTAAAAAGGCTGCCGAAAAAAGCGTGCCGGACCGCTCCCTCACGGTCGCGGCTCGGAAACCACCTGCAAACACGGGAGAGCGTTTCCGAGCCGGGAGCGTGAGCGACCGGTTTCGGCCTCTTTCAGCAACCCTTAGAGCAGCGACCGGACGTCGGCGAGCATGTTTTCGTCCGTCCAGTTCTCCGGACCGATGTATTTCCGCACCACTTTCCCGCGCGTATCGATGATGTAGGTTTCCGGGTACTTGAACGTGCCATAGTCGGCGTTGATGCGCGCCTGCGGGTCGCGGGCGGTCTGGAAAGATACTCCCGCCTTCGCCAGGAACGCTTTATAGGCCCGTTCGTCTTTATCCACGCTAATCCCCAGCACCAC
>JAMCRM010000286.1 GCA_023380575.1 Acidobacteriota bacterium
AACTTGCGCATCAGCCTGCCGCCCAGTGCGTGCGGCACTGTGGTTTCGATTTGCGCGCGCGCCAGTGCCGGGCCATCCACGGATTCCAGAACCTGCGCCACATCTTTGAGAGTACAGGAGGCACGGGCCACCGCACCCTCCGGGTAGGCTGCGAGGAAGTCGGGCGTGCACTCCCGAATATCCCGCCAGAGTGCCGCTTCCCCGGCGCCTTCCAATCCGGTGCTCCGCCCGATGCCGCTCAATTCGCGTTGATAACGCCCGATAGCGGCCTCGTTCCCGGCGGCCTGCAGCGCCAGCAGGTAGCCGGAGTTCCCCAGCGTCGCGGCGGCAGGGGGGTTCAGTAAATCCAGGGCTTCCGGCTGCAGAGCGCTTTTCAGAATGGTCTCGCGCGCGGCGATGGCTTCGCCCGCGGAATCGAACGAAAGCAGGAAAGTGCGCTGCCGCGCGGGCATGGGCACCACCTTGAAATTCACCACCGCCAGCGCCGCCAGTGTGCCGAACGACCCGATCATGAGCTTCCCGATATCGAGGCCCGCCACGTTCTTCACCACCATTCCCCCGGTCTGGATCAACTTCCCTTCCAGGGTGGCGAACTTCATGCCGATCACCATGTCGCGCGCGGCGCCATAGAGCCGCCGCCGCGGTCCGCAGGTGTTTGCCGCCATGATGCCGCCGACGGTGGCCGTTTCCGAAAACGGCGGATCGAGCGGAATCATCTGCCGGTGTCCGGCCAACATGCGGCTCAGTTCGCGGAAAGATATTCCCGCTTCCACGCTGATGGTGAGATCGCCGGGATTGTACTGCAGAATACGATTCAGGCCGGCAGTGGAGATCGTGAGATCCGATGGTTCCACCGGTCCGCCCATCAGGCGCTTGGATGCATGCCCTTCGATGATTACGGTCCGCCCCGCGGACCCCGCCCCGCCCAACGCTTCGGCGAGTTCTTCAGGTGTATTCGGCTTCACCACAAGCCAATAATGTACCTCACAAACGAAGGGCAAACCAGATCGCGGCATTCACCAGCGTGAGCGCGATGGAGCCGAGCAACGCCGCCAGGAAACCCTGGACCGAAAACCCCGGAACGAATAACGACGACAGCTTCAGCAGAAAGGCGTTGATCACCAGCAGAAAAAGGCCGAGCGTGAGCAGCGTCAGCGGAAATGTCACGATCTTGACGAAAAACCCGATCGTTGCGTTGACCACGGCAATGATGATCGTGGCCAGCAGGGCGGCGCCGAATCCTTTCACGTAGATGCCGGGCACAATTTGCCCCACGATCCAGAGGCTGAACGCGCCGATCAACCAGCTCAGGATCAGATGCCTCATTGGTTTCGGCTTAGACCCACTCCCAGTCTCGAAGCCAGTGATAATCGGGCGGCAGATTGCGCCACATGCGGGCGGCGAGCTTCTCGTAGTGCGCGGCTTCCGCCGCTTCGAACTGCCGGCGTTCCCGCACTGCCGCAGCGGCGTTCTTTACCTGGTCCACGGTGATCAGACCGGGAATGGCTGCGGCCAGGGTGTCGCAGCAGAGCACGTAGCGTAACGCCATGCGGGCGCGCCGGTCGTCCTCCTCCTTCGTCTGAGAAATGGGTTCTCCGAGGGAAGCGAACAGGGTCCCGCTGGCAAACGGCTTGATACCGATCATGCCGACATTGTGTTTGCGGAAAGCCTCGAACATGCTGCCTACGGGCTTCTCCTTGCTTCCCGCGCTGTAAGGCGTAATGATCACTTCGAGCTGAGGGTACTTCGCGACCGCCTCCGCGATCCAGGGACGATGGTGGGCCGAAATGCCCGTGGCGCGTGCCCGGCCCGTCTTCTTGCCCCATTCGAGCGCGGCCATCACGTTCTCGATTTCCTGGGGCGTGTTTTGCGTCGTTTGCTCCCGCACGGTCAGGCGCCAGACGTCCACGTGATCGAGGCCGGTCTGCTTCAAGCCGTCGTCCATGGCCTCTTTCAGCTTATCGAGCGAACCGGCGATCTCGGGCTTCCGGGCCAGGCTGAAATCGAATCCGAAATAGATCTCCTTGCGCCGGCCGCCGAGGGCAGCCGCGTACACCGCCACCTCGCCCGGCGAGCAGGCGTCGATGTAGTTGATGCCGCGTTCGAGGCAGGCATAAATCACCTCCCGGCGGTTCTTCTTGAAATCCTCGCTGCCGGCCTTGAAGGGAATTCGCTTCCAGTGCCCGCCCATGCTGACCGCCGAGATCATCATCCCGGTTCGTCCGAGAAGGCGGTATTCCATGTCGGGGTTATAGCTGCGGGTTTTGCTCGCATCCGGAGTCGTGGCTTGGGCGCCGCTCAGCGCGCTCCCGCCCAGGGACGCACACGCCGCCGTCAGCCCCGTATTCCGTATGAGTTCGCGTCGGGAAAGCTGGTGGTTGCTCATGCTTGTTTTCCTCCGCTCCAACTGCCAATTGGCTGGCGTGTGGCGTAACCTCGTCGATATTCGGCTTCATATCGACGTCGATTTTGCCGCATGCCCAGGCGAGCCCTCCCAAGGCGATCGCCTGGAAAAACGGGTTTGTCCAGATGTCTTCGCGGTGCCCGAGACCGGTGTAGAATACGCGACCCTTGCCGTGCAGGCGCGCCCAAGTCGAGGGGAAATCCGGACGCTGATAGGCGGGGCCTTTCATCATCTTCGTTTCCTGCACCAGGAAGACATGCAGATCTTTCGCGAAGTTCTTGCTGGTGTACCATTCCTCCGTGAATGCGATCCCCTCACCCATACCGAGACTGCCCAGAATCGGAAGAGGCGCGGCAATCAGCAGGGATGCCTCCTGCTGGGCGCCGTGTTCGACGAATTCGCCTCCGAGCATGGCGATGTAAGGATCCGGCTCCGCCTGGTTCTCCTTCAGTGGCCCCTTGGAATGGAAGGAGTCGGTGCACGAATGAAAGCCCACGAACCCTTTGCCGGCGGCGATTGTGTCCAGCAGCCGCTGTTTCCCTTTCAGCGTCATTGGGGGAGATCCGTCCTTGGCCGGTTCGGTCAGGACCCCGCTGGTGTAGAACGCGATCACGTCGTACGGGTCGAGGTCCCCGTCGAACACGCGCCCGTCTTTGGTGCACTCGACATCGAAACCGGCACGGCGGCCCATTTCGATCAGGTTCTTCTCGGAATGGCTGAGCTGGTCTCCCTGGCGGTGGACGACGGAATGTTCGAATCCGGCGCTGCGCGTGAAATAGAGAACTTTGCGGATCTTTGTATCCGGTTCTGCCGCCCGCGCCCGGGGCAAGGCGGCGAACCCCAGGGCGGCGGCGGGGGCGAGTTGCAGCAGTTCACGGCGTCTCATGGCTCCAGACCTCCCTTGTGGCGAAATGTACTTATCAAAGGTGCTACATTCCGGTTCCGCAGTCAAGCCCAATCGATAATGGAGAAGGTATTTATGGCGCGGGTTTTCGCCGGCACCTCCGGATTCGCTTACGCCTCCTGGAAACCGGATTTCTATCCGGCGGATCTTCCCGCGCGCAAATTCCTGGAGCACTACTCCCGGCGGCTGAACTGCGTCGAAGTGAATTACACCTTCCGGCGGCTGCCCGCGGCCGCCACGCTGCAAAATTGGATCGAGGCCACCCCGGACGGTTTTCAGTTCGCCGTGAAAGCCCACATGCGGATCACGCACATCTTGCGTCTGAAGGATGCCGGGGAGTTCACGGAAGTCTTCCTGTCTCCGGAAAGGTGCGGACGTGTACCTGATCTTCAAACATGAAGACACGCCGGAAGGCGCGTGGCAGGCGGAAAAAGTGCTAAGAAGCCTTTGACCGCCGCTGCCGTTTTTTGGGCGTTGCGGCCGGCGTGGAGGCGGTCGCCGTCGCGGCGGGCTTCCTTTCGGCGAGACTCTTCCTCAGCGCTTCCATGATGTCCACGACGGGGGCGATGTGGGGAGCCGGCGTGGCCACCACATGGCGGCCCTCCACCTTTGCCTCGATCATCTGCATGAGGTTGTCGCGATAGGTGTCGCGGTATCGCCGCGGCTCGAAATCCCCGGCCAGCGACTCAATCAGCATTTTCGCCAGTTCCAGTTCCTTGGGCCGCACCGGCTCGGCGCCGGTCTCGTATTCGTTCTCCCTCCGGACTTCATCCGCATAGTACATGGTGTGCAATACCAGGCTCCTCTGGTCCGGCCGCAGGATCACGATGTGCTCGCGATTGTGCATGCTTACTTTCGCCAATCCGTAA
>JAMCRM010000287.1:0-1465 GCA_023380575.1 Acidobacteriota bacterium
CGCAATGACTGTTCCAGCGACTTTCGCCGCGCCGGGTCGGCGCACTGCTTTCTGGCTTCCGCCGATAATAAGACAATAGCAAATGGACTCGGCTGCCCGGCGCCCATGAGGCAGACGGACTCGACGTCCGGATGCGCGATGAGCTTATTCTCGATGGGAGCGGGGGCCACGTACTTGCCCTTGCTGGTCTTGAACTGCTCCTTGAGGCGCCCCACGATGCAGAGTTGGCCATCGGCATCGATGTTGACCACATCGCCGGTGCGAAAGAAGCCGTCGGGTGTGAAAGCATTGCGCGTGGATTCGGGATCCTTGTGATAGCGGAGCATGTTCATCGGGCTCCGGATCAGCAGTTCTTTCTCATCCCCGGTCCTGGCTTCCACCCCTTCCAGGGGGGTCCCCACGCAGCCAGCGCGCACGTGCCCGGGCCTGCCGAGGTGGGTGATGAGAATTTCCGTCATGCCGTAGCCTTCGGCCAGTTCAAGGCCGAGATCGCGATACCACTTGAGCAGTTCGGGCGACAACGGCGCCGCACCCGAGGCGGCGAAGCGCACCATCCCCAGGCCCAGACGCTTCAGGATGAGCTTCCGCACGAATCTTCTTACCAGCGCCAGGCGCAGCAGCTTATCCAGCTTTTCCCGCGGCGTATTCTCGTATACGCCCTGCTGGAATTTCAGGAGCAGCCGCGGCACGGAGAGAAAAATCGTGGGCCGTGCACGGTGCAGATCGGCCATGAAGGTTTCCAGGCCCTCAGTAAAGAACACGCGAAAGCCGTTGCACAGCGCCCCGCACTCCAGCCCGATGCGCTCGACGATGTGAGCGAGCGGCAGGTACGAGAGCACCCTGTCCTCCGGTGTCAGGGAGAGGATGGCGGAGAGGCCGCTGGCATTGTAGGCGATGGCGCCGAAGCTGTGGACCACGCCCTTGGGGAGTCCGGTGGTGCCGGAAGTATAGATGATGGTGGCGGGCTCGGCCGCCTCGCGAACAGGATTGCCGCTGATGGGCGGGTTCGCGGAGACCAGTGCGTCCCACCCCGGCTCGCAGCCCGCCCGGGCGGTGGGAAAGCAGATGCAGCGCATGCCGGGCATCAGCCCGGCCCAGGTTGCCGTCTCGGGCTCGATAGCGCCGACAAAGCAGGCCTTGGAATCGCTGTGCTCCAGGATGAAGCGCACGGTCTCGCCGCGCAAGGAGGGAAAGATCGGCACGGTGACGTGTCCCGCCATCCAGATGGCGAGGTCGGCCATGATCCACCAGGCGCAGTTGCGCGAGAGAATGGCGATCCGCGAACCGGGTTCCCAGCCTTGGGCTTGCAGGAAGGCGGCCATGCGGCGCGCCTCCCCCACTGCTTGATCGCCAGGTCCTCGGTGACAGCCTCGATAATCCAGTCGCAATCGTGAAGCAGCACGAGATCGTCTTCGAAGTTGCCAACCGTGATGCGGCCCGCCAGCGATGGTTCAAAGAATGCGGC
>JAMCRM010000287.1:1475-3041 GCA_023380575.1 Acidobacteriota bacterium
ATCCCAGGTCCAATCACGCGCCTTCCCGCCGGAAGGCTGAGTCAGAAAAACCTTCTGGCTTCGTTCCTTTTCCCAGCGGTAGATCCGCTGCAGCGGCAGATCCGTTTCCCTGACGGCGTCCATGACAGGTCCTCCAGGCCCGCGTTGTAGCGCGGAGTGTCGAGCACACGCCCGCAGCGCGCGGGCGAGGTCATTGCCTAAGCGCCGGGCAGGATCACCCGTGCACTTCTCCTTCCTAAGTAATGGCTGGCCGCAAGCCGTGGCGGGAATTGTGGGATCAGACCCCTTCTTTCAGTCCCGTGTTTGTGCGGTTTTGCACGCATAACGGCCACCCGGACGTGTGAACATGCCGGCCGCCGACGAAAATGCCTGCCCGGGTGGTTTCCCCTTGTGCTCGTTTCTTACCCGTGGGTGAGATATAGCAGTCGGGCACACGCTGTCAACCACGATGGCGGGCACGGAACATGCCGAAAAATGTAGCCATTGATTCGCACGGGAACGCATTTGCCAGCCGCAGGCGCGATCCGGCCGGCAAGCGCGAAGCGGTGCTGGAGATGGCGGCGAAACTGTTTCTGGAAAAGAGCTACGGGCGCACTTCCATGAACGACGTCGCCGCGCGGCTGAACATCACCAAGCCGGCGCTGTACTACTACTTCCGCAACAAGGAAGAGATTCTGCTGGAGTGCTACCGTTGGGGCACGTCGCTGATCGGGGGCAAGCTGCGGGAGATCGCGGGACATTGCGGCACGGGGCTGGACAAGGTGCAGGCTTTCATTTACCTTTACGCCAGTGTCATGACGGTGAACTTCGGCAGGTGCGTGATGCGGCTCGACGAAGGGGATCTCTCCGCCGAGGCGCGCATGGAGGTTCGCGGCTACAAGCGAAGAATCGACCGCACGCTCCGCTCGTTCATTCAGGAAGGCATCAAGGACGGCTCCATCGGGCCGTGCGACGTGAAGTTGGCGGCGTTCGCCATAGCCGGCGCGGTCAACTGGATCTGCATGTGGTACCAGCCGGAGGGGCCGCAATCTCCGGAGGAGATCGCCTCGCAGTTTGCATGGACTTTGACGCAGGGGCTGGCGAAGAACAGGCGCCGGGTCGTGGAAGTGCGGAACGTCTCCGGGAAGCTGAAGGGCGCGGCGGAGGCGATCCCCGCGCGGAAGACCAAAACTCAGGAGTTAGAGGCATGACTGCTCAGCCTACGTTGCAGCCGGCCGCGGCCGGCGTCTCCGCGCCGCGGATGGAACCAGGGTTTCTCATCCGCAAGGCGGCGGTTCTGGGAGCGGGCACCATGGGCTCCCGCATCGCGGCGCACCTCGCGAACGCGGGGTTGGCGGTGGTGCTGCTGGATATTCCGTCCGGCGAAGGCGGCGCGCGCAGCGCCATCGCGCTCCGGGCGGTTGAAGAAATGAAGCGCGCAAAACCGGCCGCATTCTTTGAACCATCGCTGGCGGGCCGCATCACGGTTGGCAACTTCGAAGACGATCTCGTGCTGCTTCACGATTGCGACTGGATTATCGAGGCTGTCACCGAGGACCTGGCGATCAAGCAGGCGCTGCTTGCGAA
>JAMCRM010000288.1 GCA_023380575.1 Acidobacteriota bacterium
ATGAACGGCAGCCTGGTCTTCGAATCCGAGCCCGGAAAGGGCACCCGGGCAATATTGGAAATGCCATCCTGAAGATGATGGAACGGGAAGCGCCGGCGGCGCTGGTTGTGGATGACGATGAGGCCTTGCGCAGGCGGTTGTGCCGGGCCTTCCAAATACGCGGTTGGGAGGCGGCGGCAGCGGCGGACGGCCCTGCCGCATTGGCGCTGGCGCGCGACACCGGTCCCGACCTTGCCATTGTGGACCTGCGCCTGCCGGAGCAGTCCGGCCTGGAGATTGTGCGGAACCTGCGGGCAATCGATGCGACCATGACCATCATCATGCTGACGGGCTACGGCAGCATCGCGACGGCGCTCGAAGCCATGCGCTGCGGCGCGGACCATTACCTCACCAAGCCGGTGGATGTGGACCAGGTCCTCGCGGCCTTTCAGGCCATCCGTGGCGGGCAGGTGGAAAGCGTGCGGGTGCCTTCCACGGTTCCCAGTCTGGCGCGCGTGGAGTGGGAGCACATCCAGCGCGTCCTCGCCGATTGCGGCGGCAACGTTTCGCAAGCGGCGAAACTGCTGGGCATGCACCGGCGCTCGCTGCAACGGAAACTCTCCAAATATCCTTCGCGCAGTTGAACGTGCGACATTATGCCGCACCCCGAGTGTAAGCTTCAGTACCGGGGAAAAAAGCGATTGAACGATACCATTTTCGCTTATGCGGGTCTTATTGCTGTCAATGGTGCTGATAGTGGGTTCACCGGCGGAAGAGCTCGCCCCCGCGGTTGTAAGGGGAAGAGTGCTTGACCCTTCGGGCGCGGTTGTGCCCGGGGCCGTGATCAGGCTCCTTAGGCAGGATGGCACGGTGGCTGTGGCGAGCGATCATAACGGCAGTTTCCGCGCCGCGAGTTTGCGGCCGGGCGATTATGCCATTGAGGCCGAATCGGCCGGCTTCGCGCCTTTTTCACGAAGAGCGGTAACGCTTGGGCCAGGCGCACTTGTGGATATCGATATCGTATTACGGCTTTCCTCTCTCAGCGAAGCTGTCACCGTCACCGCCAAGGCTCCGGCGGGCGAGGGAGCGCTAGAGACCAGTTCCAGCAACACGCGCGAGAGACTGGAAATCCGTGAAGTGCGGGAGAGCGCGGCCAAGGACGTGGGCGAAGCCCTTGCCAATCTCGACGGCCTCTGGAAAATCCGCAAGGGAGGCATTGCGAACGACGTCGTCTTGCGCGGCTTCCAGCAGGGCAACGTCAACGTGTTGATCGACGGTCAACGTATTTACTCGGCGTGCCCGAGCCACATGGACCCAGCCGCCTCGCACGTGGACTTCGCCGAGATTGAAACCGTGGAAGTCACCAAGGGCGCATTCGATATCCGCAATCAGGGCAGCCTGGCCGGCACGGTCAATGTGGTCAGCAAAAAGCCGGTTTCCGGGTTTCAGGTGACGCCCAATCTGGGCGCGGGTTCGTTCGGTTTTTGGAACCCCTCGCTGACCGCTTCGTTTTCGTCCGGCGGTTTGTACGGCCTCGCGGGCTATTCGTACCGGCGGTCGCTGCCGTATATCGACGGCATGGGACGGAGCATGACCGCTTATGCCAATTACACGCCCAGCGGAGCGGCTAACGATGCCTTCGATATCCATACCGGCTGGGGGCGGTTCGGCGTCGAATTGGCGCCCAACCAGAGTCTGGAATTCGCCTATACGCGCCAGAACGGCGGGCTCACGCTGTATCCGGTGCTGTTAATGGACGCCGGCTACGACAATGCGGACCGCCTCAGCGCCAACTGGAGCGTGCGCGACCTTACGGGGGTGGTGAAGCAGGTCCGTGCGCAAGCCTATTTCACGCGCGTGAAGCACTGGATGACGGACGCCCTGCGGACAAGCGGGGTAGGGAAGCCGCTCGGCTACAGCATGGCCAGTTTCGCCGGAACCAAAGCGGCGGGCGGGCGCGTGGAAGCGGAGCTTTCGGGCACTGTAGTCGGGGTGGAGGCCTACAACCGCGGTTGGGGTGTGGCGACTTCGTTGATGTCGAACGGGCTGTACTTCGCGCAGCCGTCGCTGCCGGACGTGCGAATGGTTGTGGGCGGCTTCTACGCGCAGCATTACCGTACTTTCGGCAGGTTCACCGTCATGTTGGGCGGCCGCCTCGATGCAGCCGCGAGCGAGGCCACCAACCGGGGCGTGAATACCGATCTCTATTGGGCCTATCACGGCACGCGCGGCACTTCCGCCACGGATGTCAATCCCTCCGGCAGCATCCGCGGTACGTATCTGCTGCCCCGGGGAATCGAGCTGTTCGTGGGGGTGGGCAGTTCGGTGCGGGTGCCGGATCCGGAAGAGCGGTATTACGACTTCAAACGCATGGGCACGGACTGGGTGGGAAACCCGGGGCTGGCGCCTACCCGCAACAACGAGGCGGACCTCGGCATCAACCTGCGCAGTCGCCGGTTCTCGCTGCGGCCCACAGTTTTCTACAGCCGCTTGTCGGATTACGTGGTGCTTCGCCCGCAGCCGAAGCTGAATTCCGGGGTCGGCGTCATGAACATGACGGCGCGCTCGTACGAGGGCGTGGAAGCCCGCATCTATGGCGGGGAAATCGCCTGGAGCGCCGGTCTGAGCCGCGCGCTGCTGCTGGCGGGCGGTGTGGCTTACACGCGCGGTATTCAGTTGGCCAAGCCGGAAACGGGAATGCGCAAAGGGGACATTGCCGAGATGCCGCCGCTCAAATCGCGCGCCAGCCTGCGCTACGGTGGCAGGTTGTTTTTCGCGGAGGTCAACGGCATCGCGTCGGCGCCGCAGAACCGCGTCGACAGGAGCCTGCTCGAGCAGCGCACTCCTGGCTATGCACTGCTCGGATGCAAGGCCGGGGTGCACCACCGGCAATTTCAGTTTTCCGCCGGAATCGACAACCTGACGGACCGCTTCTATTACGAGCACCTCTCCTTTCAGCGGGATCCCTATCGCAGCGGCATCCGCATCCCCGAGCCGGGACGCATGCTGTACGTGAACGTATCGATGTTGCTTGACAGGCGCTGACGCCGCGGCCGGGTGTGGGATGATGGCAATTTGGTACTCGAAGTCCCCGTCGTGTGTGGGCCGTCGCCGCCCTGTCTTTCCTGTTCACCTACCTGTTCTTCTTCGAGTACCAGCCGCATTTCAAGCGGGTTCACATCCCTTATGATTTGCACGGCTACCATTACTCCCTGGCCGACTATACGTTTCAAGCGCTGCGCGCGGGGCGTTTTCCCCAGTGGGACCCGACCATATACTGCGGCCTGAGCTTCCCCGGCAACACCAACGCGGCGCTGTTTTACCCGCCCACATGGATCGCTTTGGCGGCGAATCTCGGCCGGCGCGTGCTGTCCTACCAGACCATGGAAGATTTGGTCTTCGCACACGTGTGGCTGGCCTTCCTGCTGTGTTACCTGTGGCTGCGCAACAAGCGGCTGCTCGAACTGGCCAGTCTGTTGGGCGCCGCAGTCTTCGCCTTCAGCGGATATGTCTGCCAGCAGTTGCAGCACCTGGGGCTGATTGCCTGCTATGCCTGGATGCCGCTGGGCTTCTGGGGCATCGATGAGTCCATCGAACAACGGCGGTGGCGGCCGCTATGGAAAGTTGCGGCCGCTTCGTCGATGTGTTTTCTCGCCGGCTATGTCCCCACCTGGTTTGTGTTCGCGGTGTGCCTGCTGGCCTATTCGGCGTGGCGCTGGAGGGCGCTGGCGGGCGCCGTGGCGGCGCTGGGGGCATCCATGGTTATCTCCATGGTGCAGTTGCTGCCGTCCTACTACGCCACCGCGTTGAAGTACCCCGAGGCCAAATATGGCAGCGGCATTCAAGACCCAGCTTACATGGTTTCCTACCTGTTGCCCAACTACTTCGATTTTTCGATACACGCGGCGGGACAGCGGTTCGATCAATACCTGTATCTGGGTATTCCGTTCCTGCTGGGCCTCCCCTTTGCGTTTCGCCGCTGGCGCGAGTTGATCCCCGTCTGCCTGATGGGGAGCGTCGTGCTGGTAATCGCCACCAATCCCGGCGGACTGGTGTGGGGAATCGTGCGGCACTTCAGCCTGCTCAACCAGATTTGCCGGGATTGGTACTTTCTGGCGGGCCTCACTTTGGCGGCGGCGCCCGTGGCCGCCATAGGGCTGGATTCCGCGTTGCGCCGGAAACGCAGGCTGCGACCAGCATGGTTGGCCGGAGCCGTCATATGCGTGCTCCTGGGCTGGTCCCTATGGCAACTCGAACGCTGGTTCGCGGGGACGCTGCCCACGGGATGTCGTTCGGGAGTCGAAATGCTGGTGCTGCTGGCCCTGAGCGCTCTGGCCGTCTACCTCCTGCCGGCGCAAAAAGGCAGGATGGGCCTCTGCCTGGCGGCCGCCCTGCTGATGGCCGTAGGGGTGGATTACAAGGTTTATGGAACCAGCAAGCGCGTGAACGCCGCCGAGGGGCAGGCGTATCCGCTGTTGGCTCCCAATTCGTTTTACGCGATGGATGACGAGGTCTTCGGCCAGGGAGTAAT